>NZ_CP096322.1:0-2683 GCF_033681625.1 Providencia sp. PROV109 | reverse complement strand
TGATAATCATCATCGTTTGTGCAATGGTATAACGCTAAAACAAGCTGACATTGTTCTGGAGTTCCGCATTCTATTGCCCAGCGGATCAACTCCGAAAAGGTCAATCCGTTCGGTTTCCAGTGTTTTTTATGCCGTGACGCTAACGCCTTAAATTTTTCACGCCCTTGATTATATTTTTCTGCCCCGATCACCGGATCTTCACAACGAACCCCTTGAACCGGTCGCTTATCAAATGACAATTCCCATAAATTTAATTCTTCGATGTATTCGTAATCTTCTGGCGATGCCAAACGAAATAATTGAGACATAGAGACACCCTCCGATCATGTGTGAACGGAGACAGTATAAGGCTTTCGAGAAATTCCGCTTCCTCGACGTGAAACAAGTTCACGCCTTGCGGCGAGCGTTGCGAATTGAATTTATGAGGTTTACCAAGCTCCAGATGTAACAAAGCCCCGTGACAGCATCACAGGGCTCTGGTACTCTAAATCTTGTGCATTCGTTGCTCAGATTAGACGTCGCAATCCAATCTTAGCAACGTGAGAGGCGCTTGTCACGTTCTCATTAAATACCAGCCAACGACATTAACCCAAATGCACCACTTGATTGACTCGGACTTAGCCCGGTCTCCGAAAGGATAAACAGGCAAATTGTGGTAGTAAAACGTACCGGAAAACGAAATTCCGGCTCTACCTCCGAATCACGCTGCGGTATCGAAAGATTACAGTGCGTACCTGATAAGAGCACCAATCAACGGACTAGGGATTTCTTGGATTGCGAAGTGTCGAAAGAAGCCCAACCTAACCAAACTTAGCCAGATTAACGAGCTAAGAGACCATGACCCAATAACTGATCATGGAGAAAAGCAAAGACAAGATGAAGATGTCGCTTCGCTCCGTTTTGATTAGTACCACATTGGGGCATTAGGCGTTTTTTACCTAGATTTTATCGGTGAACAATAACACCTAAACTCTCAACAAGCTGAAGCGCCTGCTCTCCATCCAACTTCACTCCATCTAAATTAATTCGCCTTGCATCAAGCTCGCCAAGCGCCCCACCCGTTAAATCACAACCAGTAAAATCAGCCAAAGACCAATCAAACGATGAAAACTCCCCACAAGAAAGATCGGAGCCACGAAACACGGCGCCAGTTATCACAGTGCCATTCCAGCGATTTTCCCACAGTTCGCACTTTTCTAATATGACTCTAGAAAAATTAGCGTAACTAAGATTTGTCTTGGTTATATAAGCACTACAAAACCATGACCTTGTAGTTATCATATTCATAAAATTAGCCCCTCGAAAATCAGCTCCTTGAGCTAAACACTCACTAATTTCAAGACCTAAGGCGCTAATGTTTTTAAAATTACTCATTGATAAATCGCAGCTTTTAAAGCTAGCGTTTTTTAGTTTGGCTCTATTAAAATCACACCCTTCCAAGCTATTCCTGTCGTAAAAACTACAATCAACAAATTCAGTATCAGTTAAATCAACCCCTGAAAAATCACAATTTGAAAAGGCAATATTTTTAACTCTATTCCCCGTAAATTGATCTCGTGAAAACTTTTCATTGATAAAGTGCTTTTCCATACATGCTACACCTGGTTATTTATACAGTGCAATCATTGTACATTAATTTGAACAACCTTAAACTCTAGCTAAAATTGATTCATACAATCCCTTTTATGTTAAACGGGCGAGTTAGTTAGCAAAAACCTCCCGTTCATCCCCATTAAAGCCCCTCGAAACGATTTTAAGACACGATCACCCTATAAAACACCCAAATCTACGCTGAAAGTTTAGAACGGTTTTGCGAGCTTCTGAGTGCGTTTTTAACATCATTCAAACTGACAAGTAAAATGATGCGAAATCGCTGAAAGACACAAACTTGTTTTGTGGCAAGAAGCGATTTGACCAACCGAGTAAAACGAGGGCGGTAGGCTTTTTGTTTTTATCCTGATGAGCGTCCAGCGAAGAAAGGGAAAAACAGGGGGAGCCGAAACGAAATGACACGCCCCAGCGATGGCAAGTGAACCCCAGTGAACGTGTTTCGTTTTGGGGGCAAAGCCCCCCGTCAAGCGAAGCGTCTGACCACCACATTTTTGAGCGACCAAATACAGGGGCGAAAAAAGGGGGTGGTCAGACGAACGCAGTGAGTTTGACGGGCTTGGGTGAATGGTTTTTTTCGCAGGCGTCCAGCCGAAGAAAATAGCCAGAGGGCGGAGCCTTATGTCATTCATTTTCGTCCAGAAAATGAGTGGCATTGATACTGAAAGTATCATGGGGTGCAAGTTAGTAAAACTATGATTCTACCCATTATTTCACCCGTTATTCTGCCCGTTATACCTAAATTGGGTGCAATAACGGGTAAAGTAATAGGTAGAATAACAGGTGGATTAATGGGTAAGAAATAACACAACGTCATCTTGTGTCTATCTATTATTCTGTATCTTATTCTATGTATTATTCTACCTATTACAGACGAAATAGATAAAATAAGAGATAGAATAATAGATAGGATAATACATAAAATAATAGGTAAACCTAACGTCAGCGCACCTTTTCTTCGAGCTGTTTTAGCATCGAAATATCACCTAATAACCGTTGATTTTTACCTGTGAAAAAGATGATCGGACTGACATTTGCATTATCAATACTTCGGCTTAACTGAATTCCCATCGCC
>NZ_CP096321.1:0-137552 GCF_033681625.1 Providencia sp. PROV109 | reverse complement strand
GAAAGATTGTAGCGATCATAAAATGATACTGCAATATCTAATTATGGTTCTGTTAAAACAAACTTTAAACAAAAAAACGGCCATGAAGGCCGCTTATTGACAAGGTTTGTGCTGTCAGCGCAATTGATTTGCTGCTCCAAGCCCATTCGCCAATAACTGCATCGCATCGTTGAACAGCGCGGAGCCCCGTTCCGGTGTGAGCAATTCCGGCATATCTTCTCGCGGCCAAGTACCGGCTACTTGAATGAGCAAACTGGCAGCCCAGTGAATCTGCTTTTCTTCACTTTCATCGGCCAGAGTGCATACGACGGGGAAACCGTACTTACGCCCCCAGCGACTCACCTCTTTGAACGATACCAGCTCAGGCTTTTGCAAATCCCGGCTGTAGGCCTCAGCTATCATGTGGTTCAGTTCTTGAGTGTCCATTTATCCCCCTTAACAGTTTTTTCAAATTCTTCCTCAAACATCGTTTTTAATGTGTTTCGTATCTCTTCATCCTGGATGTCATTGACATCAAAGCTGGTAGCGACAGCCTCACTTCCAATGCCACAGAGAACATAACCCCGGCCATCAGGACCAGTTTTAAGAGGCACAACGGGAAGTGGTGTATTGGGACACACTCCAGCAATGCCCGGAGAAATAATTGGCCCCCCGCGAGGAATAACCCAATTACCGATAAACCCCCAATCAATTTGCGTCGAGATGGCATCAGGCTGGTATTGCTCACCCCAAAAGTTGATTGCTGCCTGCTGATGTTGTTTACCGGCATAGTAGATATATCCGGCCACAAGAAGCACGGAGAGGACAAAAATAATTGCCAATTGGCGCAAGACTCTTGCGATAATACTTAAATTCATGGGCATTGTTCTCTTAATTCAACGCTCCCCCGCCCACTGCTGCTATGGCCGGGTTCATCCAAAATCCATCAAAGCCGGTGAACATTTCCGCCTGGGTGCGAATGTACTCAAGAATGATGTCACAGGCGATCCAGCGCCGGTTATTCCTTTCTGCGGCCAACCCGCTCTTATTCGACCCACTGAACGGATCAACAACAAGGTCGCCCTCTTCCGTCAGAAAGCGGATAGCCATTTCAGGTATGTCTGTTGGGAACATTGCCGGGTGCGGTGGCAACCCCAGTTCTCTAGCGATTCTCCGAAGCTCCAGAGTATCCGCACAACGGTGGCCGCGCTGGATAACGTTTTTCGGTATCCGTCCTTCCGTGACGTTAGAGAATGCGTTCCCTCTCAGTCGATATGCCCCGTCACCATAACTGACCACTCTGTTATCACCGCCTTGGGCCATCAGCTTCTGATGTTTCTCTGTATGAGGGATCAGGACCCTTCTGTTGTCAGAACGCACCCTGTCAGGGTCGTTGGTGAACCAATAAACAGGCTCCCACCCGGCACACAACTGGTAACGGTTCACACAAGCCCAGTGGGTCGGACTTGGTGGTTTTGACAGGTTGATCCACGGCCATCTATCCATGAGAGAGAGCCCAAGCCGATCATGGAGCGCCAGCACCATTCGCTCAACGTAGAGAGATCTGGAGGGGCTCTTGGCCTCGAATATGTCATTGCTGACATTCAGGACAACGCTTCCTCCTGGCACCAGGTTCTTGACTATCGGTTCGAGTGCCTGAGTAATGAAATCCACCCATTTGGCTTCATCAACGTTTCCATAGCCACGCTGTATACGGAGCGGGAACGGCGGAGATGTCACACACAGATGCACCGGCTCATCGAGGTCAGAGAAAAAGCTCTTGTTGTTTGACCACACCGCCAGCCCAAGATTTGTTGAATAAGCGACCAGTCGAACGCCACCTAGCGCTTCATGCAGGCCCTTCTTGGTTTTGCTTGAGAGCTCCCAGACACCCCGCTCGCCGTCCACCTTCTGGAGAAGGTTCATCGACTTGAGGGTTTGCTGATACCAGCGTATCTGTCTTTTCAGCTTGCTCCGCTTGACCTTTGCCTTGCCAATTTCACTTTGTTCATTCAGAGCGCTTTTCGGGATTCCAGCGAGCTCTGCCACCGAATCGTAGAGCTCCTCATTCGATAACGGCTTATCGGCCTTGGCATACGCCTCTTGGACATGAAAGAGTTCTAGCTGGCTACTCATCATGCCCCTCCGTACCCTGGAATATGTCATTGAGCACAGAGGTCGCCTCGGCGCTCTTTACATCATGCTCGGTGTAGAAAGGCCACCAGGTTAATCCGCCACCTTCAAACCATGAGCAGCGGAACTGGATTGTCTGATCAGGAAGGACTTTGAACTCGACATGCTGGGGTTTGTCATAACGGCACATTGCACCAAGGTCTAGGCCAAACTTTTCTTTAACCAATGTGGATGACATCGACCCCTGGCTCAAACCTTGGCTGTTAACCCAATAGACCCGGTTGACAGCACCAGCAATACCGAAGAATAGGAAAGCCAGTATTGCCCCGGCCTTCAACCATACAAAAACACTTCTCACAATTATCCTTCCTGCTTTACAAATGGGTCTCTGCCATCGAGAGGCTTTGAAAAAATAGCCCCCGGCTCAGACATCGCCGCCTCGACCTCGTACTTGTTAAAAGTCTCCGTCCACCAGCTATTCATCTGGTAAATCGTGATATTCAGAATTGAAGCAGCCTTGCTCTTACTTGTGGCCGCAACGACAGTTCTGAACTGCCCCTCGGCCCCATAAGTGATCCCGCCATAAACCTTCAACTTCGCCACTATCGTTTTCTCCACCCAAATATGTCTCTCACGTCCCGCACACAGAAGAACCAACTTACCCTTGGCAGGAACGCATCGACTAACACACCTAAGGCGATAACAAACAATGGCGCCATCAGGATGAAGCCCAAACGTGCAACGGTCCCATATATACCTGCACAGATGAGCAAGGCTGCGATGACAGAGCAAACTAGCTGATGCTGACGCCTCAGTCTGGCTAGTTCAGACGATTTCTTGTCACTGTTCATCATCGAGCTCCGCGAGCTGAACACTGACACTGGCTGCCGCTGGAGGGGAAAACTGTACTGTCAGTCCGGATTCAAGCCTGATAGAGGAAACCACCAGCGTATCTGGTCCGGATGACGCCGGTACGACCGCAACAATGGTTCCCCCTTCCAGCAACTGGATGGCATCCTCAACAGTACAGCGCCCCATTACTGATTACCCGCCAAATCCAGCTCTTGCTGGTCTTCATTGGACTCGTCAGTTTTGGGCTCCAGCTCCGCCAGCTTGGCTTTCAGCTCCTGAAACGCATCAACATCTTCCCGGCTCAGGGTAAGGGTGAACGTTTCACCGTCATCGTTCGGCTTGATGTTGTCCAGACGACTGGTAATAGAGCTCACGCCTCGGTGCATGGCTTCAACCACCTTTTTGCCCAGGCGGGGACCTTTCTCGACAGACTTTTTGGTCAGTTTTTTCGGGGCCTTCTTGCCGTCATTGCCACTGGCCTGTTCTTCCTGCGCCTTTTTCAGGATCTCAACAGCGTTGGTGCCGTGCTCGTTGTAGAGCTCCTGAGCGTAGGTGGCAGCCACAGAGCCTTCCTGAATCATCCGTTTCAGTTCCAGAGGCATCTCCAAAAGGGCACGGGCGATACGAACGTGCTCAGCCGAGCGGCCAACACGTTGGGCAATCATCTGGTCGCTCCACCCCCAGTTTGCAAGCCGAGCGTAGATCACGGCTCGCTCAAGTGGAGAAAGAGGGAGCCCATCGTTGCTGGTGGCGATCAGAAGGCTCTGTTCGGCTTCATCGCCCTTGTGCTCTACGACCTGCACGAACTGGATGTCGGCACCTTCCTCTATAGCAAGCAGGATGGCGCGGCGACGGCGATGACCTTCACGGACATACACCTTTCCGTCGATAACTTTGACGATGATCGGCGGAACATAGTCGCCACGCTTGTAAGCATCGGCCAGCACTCGAATACCAGCTTTGATGTCCGGGCGCTCGTAGTAGTCCTCGCAGAAAGCGCCACGGGTGTTAAACCCTTCTTCCTCCAGCAGAAGCTGAGGAGAGATAGTGAATCCATCCCCTTTTTTCAGTTCTTCGGGGGCGGTTACGCCTTTGAGAGCGCGGAGTGAGTTGATAACAGCCATTCGTTGGTTCTCCTTGTGACTTGCTCACTTTATAGCATCACTTTTTGATACTGTAAACAGGGCGGCATAAAAAACCCGGCGCTTTACAGTACCGGGTTCTCTCTTCCTTCTCACCACTAACTTGCTTTGACTTTGAGCAACCTCAGCGCCAGCATGGCCCATTGCAGATATGCTTCCAGTCGTTGCTGGTACTCTTTCCCTGGTGGGCGTTGACCTTCCTTGTGGGCTATCGTCCTCTCGATACCGGCGAGGCTCTTTCTCAGCTCCAGGTTCCTGCGTATTCCCACCATTCTCTGTCTTGCTGATTCAGGAGACAGACTCCCAAGTCCAAAGAGGGGCAGTTGTCTGTAGTCCTGTGTTCCCAAGTTAATTTGGTTCCACGCCATTGCTGCTTGCCACGGTCGTTTCTGGATTTGTTGGATCGCCTTCCCACAACCCAGGCAGACCATATTCCAGCGCACAGGAGGACCTATAACCTTCTGCATTTGCGCCCGGCCATGACAACTATCGCAGGCTGCCACAGGAACGCTGAGCGGGTCGTGGTGCCCATAGGCTACTGTTTCAGTCTGGCTGTAGTGTTCATCTGATTTGAGCTCCGCCAAGAGCTTCTCACGCTTCTCTTTTGCGTATTCGAGGGTTAAGCCTTTTCTGATTTGTTCCATGTTCAGTCCAGAATGATTTTTCTCTTGTCTCGCTTGGGAGTGCCTTGTTCTTTCTGGTCCGATGTAGAGCTGATGACTTCTGGCTCTTTGGCCTCGCCCCTTTGTAGTTCGTCAATACTCCCCAGCTCTGTTCCACCGTGTCTTATCTCACCTTGATCTCTATGCTCTCTGGTTGAACGACGGATCTCTTCCGAAACTCCACGCAAAAACCCAATCACATTGGCCCGGAATGTACGTCTCTTCTCCTCTATCTCAAGCAAGTAACTCAAGTAGAAGTAAAACGGTATCGAGACGAACAATGACAAAGGGAACCAGCCTTTTTCGCTGGCAGAAACAAAGAGTCTCGGCTCAAACATTTTCATGGCGAGGGTCGCCATTAGCACAGAGATAACTACTGGAGTCACCGCCATCAAAAATCGGGAATGAAGGTACGCCATCCAGACCCCAGCGACTAAAGCTGTTAGCGAGAGGAACATAGCAACAACCAACGGGCTCGCATCAATGGCGATTAGCCCTATCTGGACGATAATGACGAAGCAAAGAAGCAATATTCTGTATAAAAATGACCGCATTCCAACCCACCTCAATCCAAGATAATCTTGCGCTTATCTTTCTGAATTTCGATAGGCTGCTCCGGTTCACTCAGAACACCCTCTGACGCTTTCAGAACTTGAATACTTGGAAAGCCCTTCCCTGCTCCTGCTTTTCTTGGTCTCTGCTCTGTTACCTCAATCGCTATTTCATCCCCCTCCCGGAACTGCGGGTAACAACCAGCGCGGTTGGCATAGCGATTCAACGACATTTTGAGCAGCCGGTATTTCTTTGGGCAGGTTATTTGTACTGACGCATCAGAGCTGCAAGCTGCGTCAAGCCGCCGGAAAAATTCCTCCGGTATCCCCTTTACAAGGAGCTCGCTCAACTCATCCATAGGCCTTGAGCCGGTTGGCATCGGATATGGCAACCTCCGGTATTCTCTGTAGATGTACCGCTTGATGACGATATGAAAGACGAATGCGGCAAAGCCCCACAAAGGGCCATTAAGGAGCCCCGCAACGATAAGTAGCACCGACGGGAAGGGAACCCCTACGAAACTCGGCAGGATTTTAATCTTTACCATCGGCGTTGACCGACGCACACTCTCACTCATTTGCTGACCCTTTACGTGCAACCTTGTACTGCACTTTCAGATCGTAACCATCCACTTCCTGATGAAGGACTTTCACGGGGACACCTTCAACGGTCCCCAGGTACACGCTCAGCTCAACTTCCGGAACATCGTCCCTGAGACCCAGTACATTGCGCCACCCAGTCGATGTCTTCTGGCAGTGAGCGCCCACCCTGTCATGCCGGTAGTAAATGTCTTTGTTATCTCCTTGGCAGATGAAGAATCCACTAACCTGCCCCGTCCTTAACACCCACTTGCGGTTGTGGAAGGTAGCTTCTTTCTCCACCTCAGTGGACTTGTCTATAGCCACCTGGCTTACCACCAGCTCTTGTGCGGACAAATCAGACACAAGGCCTATTACCAACGCGGATAACAGCGCGGCCATAGCCGCCCGTGTCATCATACTGCCGCCTCGTGAGTGGCATCGGCAAAGAATTTGCCTTGTTTGTAGATCTCGTCCTTCTCGAACGAGATAGCATCCGCACGACTGCTGAATGGTCCATAGCTTTTACCGTCGATCAGCACCTTCCACTGGCAACGCCAAACACGAGTCCATGCCGCAATCTTTGACTCGTCTGAACAAAGTCCGCGAATAACATAGAACGCAATCATTAGAATGCCGCTCGTCGGCACGATGCGCGAAACCCTTGTTTTACTGTATTCCTGCACTTCAAGGCCTTTGAAGGAAACCTCATCGGCAAACCCGCAGACCTCACCATTTTTGATTACGATGCGCTTTTTGCTCATAACCTACCCCACTAATCCAAAATAATTTTGCGCTTGCCTGGCTGTACTTCGATTGGCTCTTCCTTTTGCACCTTTGGTGCCGGAGCTGATGAGCTGACAACCACCGGTTCTCTTTCTGGGTTTTGTTGCTGGCGCTCACGGAGTTCATCCACTGAGGGAGGCTCATTGCTTGGTCGTTCAGCCCTTTCAGCACGTCGGGCTTCTCTTAACAACTCATCAATTTCGGAGTCGCTCCGGTTGTTCATAAAAGCTCTATAGGCAAAGAAAATCAGCACCGGCACTATTGCCACCAAGAAGAAAGGAAATGAGCTTCCGCTATCTTCCACTGGCTTGGTACTGGCCGCGCCTGTATCGAACATGGTACGAATAACCGTTGGCGCGGTCATGATCATAATTGCAGGCATTATCCCCATCACAATTCCTGATGGGCTCTGCCTCATAATTCCACTAGCAACCCCAAACACCAGCATCAACCCCGCTATGACTTTGACGAAAGAGCTATCCATTAGACCGATCATGGAGTCACTTACCTCCTCGAACGGACTTTGAAACGCACTGGTATTGCGGTCGGTGTCTTGTGCAGCACCAATCTGCTTGGGAGGTTCACTCTTTGGTGCAGTCTCTATGGATAGCGCTGGTGGTTGGCTGGCAACCTTCTGCATTTCACCATCTTGCTTAACCACCCCCAGGTCCTGAGTTTTGACGTGCGTTTGTGCTGGTGGTGCTAACTGGTATTTGACTGCCAGGTTGTTCCCGTGGACTTCAATGGTTTGCAGGGAGATGGGTTTACCTTCCAACTTGGTCAGAGCTTCTTGGAGCGGTAGCTCCTGAGCATCAGTCATACCGCCCATAAAGCCATTGAGCCCGTCATCATGGACGCGACAACGCAGCCTTCCCGAATAGCTACGGTATTCACCTGGGCAAACAAAATAGCCGCCCTGAGGGCCATCCAGTTTGCGCCATTTATTGCTTTTGAAGGCCTCCACTTTGGTCACAACTGGCTGACCGTCATGGTAATCAATGACCGTTTTGCTCTCCGGGCCAGTGTCCTCTACCTTCTTGCTGCCTGAGTCATCTGAGAGCATTTGCCCCACCATTACGCCAGTCACAAAGTCACTGGCAAAGGCCGCAGGAGCTGCGACCATGAGACCAACCAGCAAAAGAAGGGGGACGCGCCCTGTCCTTCTCATCACCATTCGTTCTGTTCCGTTTCGTGCTGGGTTTGACCAGCATTGAAGTGGTACTCGGGTTTCAGCTCTTTTTCTTCGACTTCGAGCTCTTCCGGGCGAATACGCTGCTCCAGCGCTTCACAGGTCTTACCCTGAAACCCCGTGAAATCGGCAGCAATCTTGCCGCCCTTGATCTTGATGTTTACCTTTTTCACTTTGTCACCTCGTCGTTAAGTTCAACTAATCTGATTGCCTTGGCGCTATTACCAAACAGCTTCCTCAGCTTCCAGTTCCAAAGTGCCATCGTGATGCTGCTTCACCGTCACGCTGAAACCTTCCTCTTTCAACTGCTGCTCGTAGTGGAAGGCAATGTAGCGATCCTGCACCTTGCTGCTTGCCTGCTGCGTCCAGCGGCCATAAGAGCCGTAGTTTTCCTGGTACTGCTCCCAAACACCGTTTTTTTCCTTGTAGCCAATCCGGTGCTCCTTGTTGTTCTGGTCGATCAGAACAATCGGGTATTTCTCGAAGGTGTAGCCAGCGCCCACGCGGTATAGCTTTTCGTTTTCAACAACGACGCCAACTCCCTCCAGAGCCTTCAACAGCAGCTCTTTGTCTTTGTAGGCGACCTGCACCTTGCCTTTTACGATATGGCTCATCTCATCACTCCTGAGTTGTTTCGGGGGTCATGCCGTGTTCCGGCATGACAAAGTTAATCGCTTAGTCCTCGATGGCGAGTTTTCGTCCAGAGCCATTCTGCTCTTGAACATCGAAGTTATTGGCCGGATAGAAGCCTTGATCCCGCAAACTGCGAATCTGGTTGATGTCTTCTCGGCGAGTTTCACTGGTCGGGGTAATGCGAGTGACCGCATCCACCAGCGCTTCATTGTTGAGCTCTTTGTCCTGAGCGTTCGCCAGATACATCGCGTCAATGACGGCCTGTTCAATCTCTGCCCCGGTGTATCCCTCGGTGGTACGCAGTAGCGTAGGCATATCGAACGCGGCGATGTTGGCCTTCTGCTTGGCGAGGTGGATCTCGAAAATCTTCTGGCGCTCAGCCACACTTGGCAGATCAATGAAGAATGCTCGGTCCCAGCGGCCAGCTCGCATCAATTCAGGAGGCAGCGACTGAACCCGGTTGGCCGTCGCCACAATGAAGATCTTCTCCTTGCGCTCTTGAAGCCAGTAGAGGAAAGAGCCCAGCAGGCGCTTGGATACTTCGTGTTCGCCATCGGCATTACCAAAAAACTTCTCCATCTCGTCAATCAACACAACAACGGGTGCGATCTGCTCAATGGTCTGCAATGCACGATTGAACTGGCGCTCGGTTTCACCGAGATACTTACTATAGAAACGGCCCATATCCAGGCGAACCAAGGTAGTGCCAAGTACACCGGCAGCGGCTTTTGCCGTCAGCGATTTACCACCACCAGGTACACCGGCCAGAAGGACACCTTTTACCGGAAGGTCTTTGTCCCAACCGGCTTTACGTATCTGGAGAAACTCCTTGAGGTTTTCGAGCCCACCGACATTCCCAATATCAATGGCCTCAAGCACATCGAGGCCGACATCACGCAAGATGTGAGCTTTTTCTTTTCGGATCTCGCCCAGGTATTCTTCACCCTTGAATTTCAAGTAAGCGGAATAGGTGAAGACGTTCTTCATCTGGGTGTGTGACAAGCCCAGGGCGTGGTTTGCGATGACAGCACGTTCGTTGCTCTCGAAGACTCCACCATCTTTCACGTTATCTTCACAGGTCTGGAGCAGTTTCAGGATTTCCTGATTGCTCATAGCCGGGAGATCGATGTGATAAACGAACTCTTCATTGAAGACGTCTTTGCCAGCGATGATGTAGTTGATCCCCTCATTCTCCAGATAGGTCAGTGATGACTTGAGGGCTGGGAGTGTTTCCGGGTTTGCACGTTGTCGGTCGAAAAAGAAAGTGTCGAACACGACAACACCGTTTTTGGAGGACTTCTTGGACTCGTCCACCATTGCCTTCATCGTGCCTGGATCGGGCAGCTTCTTGAATGGCATCACAATAAAGTGCTTGCCGACTTTCTTTGCAATGTCAGAGAAAACGCTCTCTGCACGGCCCAGCTCAAAAGTGCTAACGTTGATGACTGGAAAGGACAACTTGATTGGAATCTCAAGTTTGTCCATTTGCTGTGTAATATCGCTCATCGCTTATCCTTTAAATAAATTTCGACTTGTTGATCACCTCACATCATAAGTTCATTTTATGATGCTGTAAATATCACCTTCCAACTCTGTAGCTGTTCACGGCGGACTCAACGCGCTTGACTGACACGTCTATACCATTTGTCACCAGCAACTCATGCACTTGGCAACAGGCCTGTTGTTTTAGGCCAAAGAACTCTTCGTTAACACGGGCATACTCTGCTGCCGAATTGGAGGCGGCTCGTCTTAGATCTGGCATCAGAGATTCAACGCGAGACTCTACTTTGTCCAGAGAGGAACTGGCAGACGACAAGCTGAACAGCGAGAAGACGCTCCCAAAGTCGAAACCATCATTCAAACCGGCAAAGTCCATACCCAGATCGATAAACTCAGTTGCCATTGAGTGGTGCAGTGAGCCCACAATGTCACGATGATCCCCCAGCGCATTTGCGAAGGCTTTCACAGCTCTCTTCGCATCGTCTATTTCACTGCTGGCCGAGGAGTTTGACATCGACGACATGACGGAAATGCCCTTGTTGTCAGTCACAAGGTCGAGAACCTCCATTGTTTGTGCTGATGAAATACTGGAAGAGGCCTCACTGATTTCACGTAAGGCTTTTTGCCCCATGTCCACCAGTCGCTTGTTGCTCTCGTGGAGTCGAGATGCGGCGTCAAGCCTATCTTGAGCTTGGGTGATTCGTTCCAGAATCTGGCTACCGTCAATCGCTTGCTTCACGGCCCGAGAAACCAATCCCTCTTTGAGCTGGTCTCTCCCACGGCGCAAATACCGCAAATCGCTGTTATGGCCTTTTAGTGCTGAACGTATAACGGCGATGTCTCGACGAAACTGCCAGAACGTTATAATTTTTTGCCAGATCCCCAACTGAGCACGCTGTTGGCAAAGAGCTTCGTACTCTGCACCTTTCTCTTCAACCTGGCTGAGAGCTGCGGTAATCCTGTCTTGATATTGCCGGTCGTCAGCCAAGTAACTTTGAATTGCTTGTTCCATCCCGTACCCCAAAAACTTTCACATGTGAAAGTTCATTCTTTCTTTGTTCTGCCAGTACAAAGTATTTTGCCTTAGAACGACCTCACACCCCGCCCCTGCTCACGCCCATTTTGGGCAATTACAGATTCAGCATTTACAGGCTTATAATGTGATGCCGTAATAGACAAATAAAAAACGGCATAGCCGTTTTTACCTTACTTTGCTTTGCTCCGGCCCCCGCATAGTGCATTACCAATGCGTGATGAAAAATCCTTCCATTCTGGACTGTTCCGGTAGTCATCCTGTCCAGTTGCTTGTTCCTGGCTGGTCGATGCGAATTGATTGAGAGCATCCGGGCACGAAGAGCAGACCCCGATACCTTCCACTCTATTCACGCGAAGCCAGTGACACGGTTGACCGTTTTCAACACAAGCGTGATCATCGGTGCATCCGCACCCTATACATTTAGCAGTGAGCATAAGCGCCTCCCCAAGTAAATTAACAACATCATAGTATCATTATGTGATACTGTAAATATTAAAAAGAAAGCGGCCATAGCCGCCCTTCCGAAGTAATTTTCCTTTAGTGGTTGTCTTGGCCCTGTTTCCAAGCGACGAATGCCTGCACTAGCGGTACGCCATCATCACTCAAGGCATTCCCTTCTATCCATCCGCCTCGTATGACGACAGACTGCCCTGATTCCAAGCCAAAAGGTTCCCACTCAGAAGCCACCGGGGAACCGTCCACCAGCAGGTCGAGATCTTCAATCCATTTATCCCGGCCATCCAGAGTTTTCCAAACTGAGTCATCGACCCAAAAGGCCTTGATTTGTTCTGGTGTGGCATTGGTCCAATCGTTGTCTTTCCCGTCAGCAAGTGAAAGTACAGAGTCAACCGTTTGCTGCCAGTTCGGCCAATCTTCTTCGACAACAACGCAAGTAAGCGAGCTCTTGCCATTTGCTCTGCGGCCATCATCAACCTTCCGGATCAGCCTTTCCAGTGTCGCCAGCTCCTCATCGCAGAGCACGGCCTGTGCATCGCTTATCTTTGCCACGAAGTAACGTGCTTCAAGCATCGACATAATTATTTTCCTCCCCAGGGCACAAGTTTTGTCGAATATCCAAGCATTAGTGGGTGCTTCGGGTCCCCCGAACCAGTCACGCCAAATGCCAATACCGGCTTCCCAGATGCAACGAGCTGCTCTAAAAGCCTGTCCAAATGAACATGCAAAGACTTAGGCAGCTTAGTTCGGCTCCCCCAGCAGGGCACCAAGACATCAGCATCCCGAATAATCCTTTCCAAGTGGATTTCATTTTCAGGCCCGACAGGATCAACCGCCGTAGCCAGCTCTCGAACGTCGGTCGCCCGAAAAGCAAAAGCATTACCGACTATGAATCGCCTCCCTCCGTTGACCTTGGTAAACCCTATCCACTTTCTGACCGTGTGATCGTCCTCGGTGGCCGTGGCCGTAGAGCCGTTTACACCAAAATAACCGAACACAAGGCCTTCGGGTTGCACATCCCTTTCCAGACGGTATCTGTACATGCCGCACTTGCTGATAATTGCACTCAAAGTGTCACCTCTTTTTGAATGAAAAACGCCCTTTCACAGTTGCATTTTTTAATGCTGTGATAGGATAAAAGTGTAAGTTGAAAAGGAGAGATGACCATGAAACATGTACTGAATATCGCGCTGATGGCTGTTGTTGTTCTTGGCCTGGCTATGCTTGAGGCAACCAACTGGGGTTACGCAGTGCTGGCTATCCCGGCAGTGATTTGGGCCAAGCCGGTGCTCAACCTTCTGCACAAACTGCCGGTTCTGGCTGCTGCTTTTTGGATTCTGGTTGCTGTTTTCGCGTGGCAAGCGGCACTTGTTGGTATCCTGTTCTATGGCGTACTTGCGACCCCTAAAGCGCCAGCAAACACCAATGGCAAAAAAAGCCGAAAAGCCAATCTGATGGGCACTTACAGCTACGACTTTAAAACCGGCGAATGCTTTAGCTAAGACTGGCTCCACGGTTATTTCTCCTCAGCCTTCCTGATGGGCGCTCTCAGCGCTCTCAGGACAGCTTCTTCAAGAGCTGCGGCCCCTGCCCTATCACGTCGCTTTGTTAATGCCCCATATTGCTTCCTGATGGGTAGCATCAGCTCTTCGAGTTCATTGCGCTTCCTATCGTCGGCTTCAAGTTTCTCGCTTCGCGCCAAGGCTTCGGCTTGCTCGCTTTTTGCTTGCCACTCTATCTTGTCGCCTTGCACTTCCCATGCTTTAACGTAATGAGCATCATCCAGACCTTTTGCTCCGTTGTCCGAAAACGAGGCCCCTGAGTAAATGCCACCGACAACCCAGCGCCTTTTGCTTTTTCCCTTTGAGAAATACATCTCACGGCCTAAAACACCATCGCGCAAAGTGGCTACCGAGATAAAGAGCCCAGCGTCCCCTTTCCTAAAGCCGCAGAACACAAACTCAAGCGGTTCGTATAAATCACTCATGCTGATCACTCCGAAGAACAGACAAGACCTTCTCAGCTCGCTCCTGGAGGTCTATGAGTTCGGCAGCATCATTACCGCTCAATGACATGCCCCCGCCATAGAGGCGATACTCAACGCTGTCCATCGCCTGGCGAAGCAATCCTAGAAGAGCATTCACGTTTGCCGGTGTTGATAGGGCGACGGCTTCACCTTTCAGCTCACGTCCATTAAATTCCGACCACTCGGCTATGCCTGTCAGTTCGCAACAATTTGAGCAGGACATACTGGCAACATTCTGGGGATCGTCTGGACAGTGTCCATTGATGACAAAGTTCATCTCGTCACTGCCGCACTTTCCACAAATGATGTGTACTTTTTTGCCCATGCTGCTGCCCTTAGTGGAGAGTCTGCTCTTCCACAACAATCATCCCGTCAACCAAGCTGATTGTGGCGGGACCGCAGTTACCCAGCACCTCAGCTTTGACTCCGTTGTTCAACGCGACATAAAGCCGTCTCGCCCCGTTGGTGACGCGGATGCCTTTCTGGTCGAGTTGTTCAAGCATTTCTTCGTAGGTAATTTTTTCGTCCATCAGTTCTCCTCAGCAAGGATCTCGTCGATGAGGTTCTTTGCTATCAATCTGGCATCCAAAGGGACAGCCAGGCTGTCAATTCTGCCTCTTTCATGGGCAACAATGAGTTGCGCCTTCCAAGCTATCCCGGAAAGAGAAGCATCAGGTTCTTTACCTGAGCTTCTCATACATCTTGCGTTTCGGTACGCCGCCAGCCACTCAGGTCTGGTTGAGTTATAACGCCCAAGGCCAGCTTTTCGTTGGAAGCACATTCATCGCGCACCTTTACAGATTCATTTTATGATACTGTAAACAATAAAAAGACACCTTGCAAGACTTTCACATGTGAAAGTTTTCTGGTTTACATCTGCTCGCTTGGATCAAACCCCAGAGCCTTGCACACGTCATCCAGGTCATCGAGCGTGAAGAATCCCAGCGTCAGCTCCCCGGAGCGCTTCGCGGGGTTATAGCGAATTTTGATGGGCCTACCCGTCGCATCGCTCATCAGGGTTTCCAGACGCTTAATGTCAGCATCCCTATCCACTTCTTTGCCCTTCGCTATCGCCTCATATGTATGAACCGGTGTCCTGGTATGCAGGAGATCCCTCAGGAGCTTTTCTCTCTTGCTGATAGGTAACTTAGCCACGGCTCTCACATGTCCCAGGGTGATCTTGCGTGGATTTCTGAGCCAGAGTGTGAGCTCTTCCTCCGACAGCGTACCGGCGCGTTTCAGGTGTGTAACCGTGTATACCTTCTCAATCCCCAGTTCCTCTCTGATCTGACTGTTTGAGCGCCCCTCTCCGCTTAGGAACGCGACCACATAGGCCTTTTCTGCATCAGTCATGTCTGGATGCTGGTGGTAGTAGTCAATGGCTTCTCTTGCGTCGAGCAGTAGGGGCAGGTTGTTCATTCAGTACACCTTTTAGTCACATGACTATATTGAGGCCTATTCTACCCCCTATTTTAGTCACATGACTACTTACCGGCATTTCGTCCCCCATAGCCGCCGATTTTTCTTGATTATAGGTTTGAATCTATATAGGATTGCACCTATATTAAGTAAGGAGAAACCATGTGGGTCATCGAGACAACTGACACCTTTGATGAGTGGTTCGATGCACTGGATGATACCGATAGAGCCAACGTGCTGGCTTCGATGATGGTGCTGCGAGATAGAGGTCCCATGCTGTCGAGACCATACGCGGATACTGTTAACGGTTCATCCTACAGCAACATGAAAGAGCTGCGGGTCCAAAGCAAAGGAGATCCTATCAGGGCATTCTTTGCGTTCGATCCAAAGCGTAAGGGGATTCTTCTCTGCGCCGGTAACAAGACCGGGGACGAGAAAAGGTTTTATGAAGTAATGATCCCAATTGCAGACCGCGAGTTTGCGGCGCACTTGGATAAATTGAAGAAGGAGTGACGTTATGGCAAGAACTCTTGACCAAATGCTGGCAACAGAAAAGCCTGAGGTTGTTGCCAAAGCACAGAAAGCGGCCACTGAGATGTTACTGAACATCCACTTGGCAGAGCTTCGTGATCGCATGAACCTTACCCAGGGGGAAATTGCTGCATCTCTGGGTGTGAGACAGCCGACAGTCTCCGAGATGGAAAAACCTGGACGAGATCTCAAGCTGTCGTCCATTAAGCGGTACGTTGAGGCCTCCGGTGGCAAGCTACGCCTCGATGTTGAACTTCCGGACGGCACCCACTACGGCTTTGCCGTTTAACTCGATACGCCCCGTTATGGGGCGTATTACTTATCTTGCACTTCCTCCAGCCGTTTGCGGTATATCTCTCCTGCACGTTCCCTGCCATCGTCGGTCAGCCTAAAGGCCAGCTTTAGAGAAGCATTCCGGTACTTGTTCAACAGGCCATTCTCCACCAGCGTGTGGCATGACGTTCGGAAGTTCGTTCCATGAATACCGCTCTGGCGAGCTGAGTTGATCATCTCCAGTATTTTTACACCTGGTACAGGCTCGGCTTTTCCACCGGCCTCAATTGCGTATAGAATGAACAAAACGTCCTTTTGAGTTGACGACAACCTCATTCCGCCCCCTTATTCATGTCTGATATGAATAAGGCTCCCACGAAAGGAGCCTTATGTAAACCTTATTCATGTGTCACATGATTAAGATCTAGTTCACGGAGTCTTTCAACCCCTTACCAGCTTTGAACCCAGGAATGTTGGCCGCCGCGATCTGGATGTTCTCTCCAGTCTGGGGATTCCGTCCGGTTCGCGCTGCGCGTTCCTTAACGTGGAAAGTACCAAACCCAGTAAGCGCTACTGTCCCACCCGCTTTAAGCACCTCTTTCACTGAGTTGATCAGCGCATTTACCGCAGCTTCGGCCTTTGCTTTGCTAATATCAGCGTCTTCGGCCACTTTCATAATCAGTTCGCTTTTGTTCATCGTTATTCCTGTTTGTTTTCTTGGTTACTGTTTACACCTGCATACTCTGGGGTGTGGTTAGTGCTTTCTTCGCCACTCCCAAGGGGGAGTTCTCTCCGATTCCGGTAATGCCCAGAGACCTCGCTTATCGGCTTTGGCCTCGGTCTCCAGCTTGAACAGCTCCGGTGTTTTGGCGTACTGCCGGTACACCCACGCACTCCCAGAACGGACCATTTCGGCATTGACCCATTTGCCATCGACATAGAGATTGGCAACCAGGCGGCTATAACGGTCTTTGTCGATTTGCTCCACTTTGATCATTCGACCAAACACCAGATCTGATAAGGCCTGCTTCGCCTTTGAGCCGTATGGCTGCTTTTTCTCTGGAGTATCGATCTCCGCGAGCCTTACTCGGTACTGGATCTTGCCACTCCGGCAGTCTTTTCCGGTATCGCAGCTTTGTTCCGTTAGCACTTTGACCGTATCACCATCAGACACCCCCACAACCTTTGCAGTGAAGGTCTCTGCCCACACATGAGGAGCCAGCACCAGCATTGCTGATAGGAACGCTGAAATCCCCGTCTTTTTTGCAAAACCGAACCTCATAATCACTCCATCTTTTTTGCAGCCGGTAGAGCCTTGGCCCAGCAGAGCATTGTTTTATCCGCCTTGCTGTCTACGATTCGACAGGCATCCCAGTTAAGAGATGACCAGTGAGCAATGGCAGAGGCCAACCAGTACCACGGTGCAGTAAACACCGGCAGGCCCCCTTCCTTCGTTTTAAATACCTGGTATCGCATGTTGATCCTCCTGTTTGGGTGAGGCTTAGGCCTCGTAATAGAAATTTTGTGTGTCCGGATAAGGTTTAAAGCAATGAGCTGTGGCTCGCCCAAGGGAAAGCACCGTAGCATCAGCTTCCGGCTCTTCCTCGGTATCTTTACGAGACTCCCCACCAAGTTGCGTTACCCATTCGGCAGCGAGCCGCACCCCCTCATCAAACGGCACTTTGTTCTTTTGGAGCACATCAAGATAGGAAAGTAGCAAGCAGTGAGGTGTGATGACGGCGGTGTTCCAATCGGTTGCGAGCCGAGTTTCGGCCATGTCAGAAAACCAAAAGTCTACTTGATGCTTTAATCCTATTTCAGCCATCATGCCATGCTTGCCAGCGGCCTTTCTGCCTTCCTCTACTACCTGAACCGGGGCGTCCCAGTAGAGGATTTCACCATCCGCTTCTTGGGTCGCGCACGTTGCACCTTGCGGCCAATGCCTCCGTTCCATAATGAGCTCGCAGAGTGTTTGGTTGCCTACAGGAGCCTTGTAGTCCTCATCGAGATTCACCACGATGGTTTCCGGCTCCCGTTCAACTGGTGGCAGGTATCTGGCGACCAGAGGCATTGTCAAAATCACAGCCCCATCCATGTGAAAGGATGTTGGTGCCTTCACTATTCGGTCCATTACCCAGCACCAAGCATGAAGCAACCGATCCTCTACATTGTCGTCAGCCTCAATCTCTTGAACGAACTGGTTGAAACGAACCTGACTATCCAGAAACAGGCCTGTGCTCTGACACTTATCGCTGATCGTATGAATGAGCTCCGCCTGCTCCAGAAGCATTTCTCGGGTGACTTCTTCTACATCACCAAATGCTTCAAACAACTTTGTCATGTAGTCACGAATTTGCATGTTCTTCCCCCTCGGCATCGAACTGCTTTGCAAGCTCAGGATCACCTGCCCAGCGAAGGGCGTCTCCCATATGCGTGAAAGCGCGTTTATTGTCATCTTGCTTATTCACTCTGACCGGCGTCTTTTGGTCACGAGGCTGTAGTAGCCAGTACCCGGCCTCTTCCTTGATTAGTTCTGCGGCCACCAGCAAGCCGCTCTTCGTTGCAATGATCATCATCAGCTCCCGTGGTTAAGCCAGTAGGCATAGACAGTGATGGCAAGGCCACCCGCGAGCACAATGACTGCGGCGGTACGCTGGACCCACTTCGATGCACCAAACCGCGCCAGGTGTCTCCCCAGGAACTGGAAAGGAGCCGTCTTTCCGATAGCGCGAATCACCCAGGTGATTGCCAACAGAAGGATGGCTGTGGCCGGGTATATACCAACCCCTAAGAGATTTACCTCTCCGACCGCGAGTTGATAGATGAATGCCAACAGCATGGCTACCGCAGTCAATACGGCCACAACCTTGGTCCCGTTCCGCCAGTCCCACGCTCGACGTGCGTCACTGGTAAAACTCACCATCGAGACAAGGAACGGCATAAATGGCAGGTTCATGCTGGTGGGTTTATCCATGAATGCGTCAAGACCCACAAACATGGCCGTCATCACCACATAGAACAACAGGGCGGGGACAAGCATGTCGCGTAAAGACCGAACCTGGTTGGCGTTCGCGTTTTGAGTATTCGTCGTCATTGTGTTTGTCCCTTCAACATTCCCCATAGCTGACGGTGAAGATCAGCGATTACCTTGTACGTCCCCTTCACTGCTGGTTGCTCAAGGGTCTTGAGCATCCACAAAGCAATAAACAGGCTGGAAAGCAGTGCCACCACCAACTGGATGTTGTGGCTGCTCAAATAGACGGCATAGCCGTTTAGGCAGGCACTCAATAGCAGCCAGACCCTGGCCGTCATCAGCCCCCAGCGGTGATAGGTCACGAGCAGGTAGGCTGTTACGACAGAACAGAGTGTCATTGCACCAGAAGTGGCTAGGTAAACGCCCCATGTACTGGCCTCGCCAGCGACGTAAGTGCCACCAATGGAGAAGGACAAGCCAAAGATCCAAATTGCTGCATTCCGGAGTAGGGCATCAACAATGATGTAACTAGCAGCGAGATTGATAATTCCGCGTTTTAGCATTACCCCCTCCCGTTATTCTGATACCTGCCCAGCTCAGCCCTGAGCCTATTAATTTCCTCCGTGGCTTCGGCCAACTGCTCCCGATACTTCTTGAACTGCTGATATGAATGCCAGGACTGTCCCTTCGATACTGACTTCGTGATGGCGGCGACCTCATCCGGCGTCAACCGGGTGAGCTGCTCTTCCGGGTAGATCAGGATGGTGTTGCTGTCCCAATCAAACCCAGCATGAATTGCTTTCACCCCTACGGTAGGGGTTCCACCAATCCCTCCAGGCTGGTGGATGACAAGCCTCAAAGGGGCTGAGGCCTTGTGGGGGTGAAGGCTATCGAGAGCATTTTTTGCTTCTTGTAACTCCATTGGTACACCTCATAGTGAAATCAGGCCCCTGAGGGACCTGACTTTCACATGTGAAAGTTAATTTGCATTCTGCTGTCTGACAGAAACCCTCAAGGCCAGCGCCTTTTGCATGTCGGGCTGCTGGAAACGCACCTTGGTCCGTTCAGGCCAAGTGTCCATCTCATTGCATCGCAGGGTGTCGATAGCCGCATCACGGTAAACCTGATAAAGGTCGGTTCCACCAATGGAGTTAATTGCCATCATGGCGGCAAACATCGAGTTACTGTTCATGACGCTGGTTAGAGTCTCCGGGGTTATGGGTTTGTCGCATGACTTGTTGAGGGCAACCAGCAGGTCATTACCAACCAGAGCACAGGCAGCACATACCTGTTTGGTATCATCCAGGGCTTTCGTGTATTCGTTGCTTGTCTGAGGGACGCTTGAGCAAGCCGACAGGACAAGCAGCCCCGCCAGAAGGCACCCCAATTTAGTTGTAATCTTGATCATCAGTTCTCACTCCACTTTCACATGTGAAAGTTTTTATTGGTTCGCTGAGTCGTCTTGTTGCGACTCAATCATCATTTTTCGCATCACCGCCATGATGGCTTGTGCCGGTTGAGCACCACCGAGTAGCTGACTCTTGCCTGTCTGGTTGTCTACAACAAAGGTTGCTGGAGTACCATTAACGCCGTAACTCTTGGCTTTCTGGATGTCAGCTTGAACTTTATCTTCGTGCTTGCCAGAGCTGAGACACTCACGGAAAGCATCCAGATCAGCACCAACACCCGTGACAACAGAGGCCAAGTCAGAAACACCGGCACCGTTGCCTTTGCTGTGATGGAAAATCTCATTCACGAAGACCCAGAAGCCACGGTTGCCCTTCTGTTCAGCAATACATTCAGCGGCCAACGCTTCCTTGTGAGCTGCCGGGTTATGGAAGTCGAGAGGCATGTGCTTCCACTGCCAATTCACATTGCCTTTACTGGCATCCACAATTTGCTTGGGCGTGTCGTGGAATTGCTTACAGAAGGGGCACTCCATATCAGAGAACTCCACCAGCGTGAATCGGGCACCAAGGTCCCCATAGATGTGTTTGCCGTCTTCGACCTTTTCAGGTGCCGCCTCGAACTGGGCATACTTCTGATCGATGTCGGCTTGTTGTTTCTGCGCGACAAACTTATTGATGCTTTCGGCCACAGCAGCCTCAAACTCTGCCTTGCTTTTGAAGGTGACGCCTTCGGCATCTTTCACCTGGTTGACCGTGAACTTCACGTTGGCGATCTCTTGCGCCAGATCCTTCTCTTTCACGAGCTGGTAGATTCCGAACCCGGTTCCTACGAGCCCCAAAATAATGGCGGCAAAAACCCCGAGACGTAGTGATTTGGTACTTTGTTCTGTCATGTCAAACTGCTCCTATCAGTAAACTTTCACAGCGCTGAGTTCTTGCACGAAGGAACTGGCTTCGAGCTTCGCTCGTTGGGTCAGTCGCCGGATGATGTCTTCGGTTGGTGTGTAGTCCACCAAGTTGCTCTGGTGGATGACGTCTCGCGCCACGGAGTTCAAACTCCCCAGGCCATCAATCAGCCCAATTTCTTTGGCCTGCTCCCCGTTCCAGAGCAATCCAGAAAACACCTCTGGGGCGTCTTTCAGTCGATCACCCCGCCCAGCCTTCACTCGTTCGATGAACTGCTGGTGGGTTTTCGATAGAACGCCCTCCCAGAATTTCTTCATATCAGAGGTAAGAGGGGAGAATGGGTCGAGAAGCGCTTTGTGCTCTCCGGAAGTGATTGCCCGGCGCTCGATGCCGAGCCTGTCCATCAAGCCGGTGAATCCAAACCCTGAGCTAATGACGCCGATAGAACCGACAAGACTGGCGCGGTCAGCATAGATTTCATCCGCAGCAGAGGCGATGTAATAACCGCCAGAGGCACCGATGTCATCAATGATGGCGTAGACCTTTTTCTCCGGATGAAGGGCTCGCTGCGCCTTCACTTCTTCATAAATCCGTCCTGCTTGAACCGGGCTACCGCCAGGGCTGTTTATGCGAAGCACGACAGCTTGTGAATTCGGGTTGTCGAATGCTGCTTGGATGGACGGGATAAGGTGATCAGCATCGGCCAGTGTGCCAGCAGCAATTTCACCACGGATGTTGATATACGCGGTGTGAGGGGCTCCAGCCTTGGCGCTTTGCCACGGCATCCCACCCGGATTAGATGCCAAAATGATGAAGCCGATCATGAGAAGCACGAAACCTGATGCGCGAAGCACACGCAACATGGTCCGCCAGCGCCGGTCTTTCACCTGCTCTTTATGCAGGGTGAACATGTACTTCTCAATGAGCTCTTTCTCCCAGGGGATCTCTTTGTTTTCTGCCATTAGTCTTTCCTTTTGCATGTTTCGATTATCTGTCCCCAGAACTCTTCATCAGCGCTATCAGCCCGGTCTTTGACTTTCTGGTAAACAAGGTTGGTGTTGAGCTGATGCTCACGACAGAACTGGGCAATGTTGCTGTAGGTCCTGTCCAGATAGGTGAAGGGTTTCCCTTTACCTTTTTTCTTGGCGAGGATGAGTTTCCACTCATCATTGGAGAGTTTGTCTGCGGCCTTCCTTGTGTCCGCAATGCGCCTACGCACCGTTACCGGATCAAGTCCATGCGCTCTGGCTATACTGGCAACGCAATTGAACTTCCGACCGTCAATCATGACTGTAGGCAAATCACCAGCGGCAGCCTCCTTGAATCGGAAACCTCTGTACCCTGGCCTGAAGATCCCAGGAGCAAGTTGCTCACGGAACTCGATTGCTTGTTCTGACCTGACAAACTTGCTGTCGATTTTGCCGAGCATGTACTTAGCCCGAGCGATTACCTGGTAAAGCATCTTTTCCAGGAGCATGGCGTCAGCAGCTCGACTCGGAAGACCAATATCGTCTTCTTGCTCGATACCCAACATTTCTGCATGGCTGGAGCCTTCGGCATGTCGGAAACAGCCGTCGTACTCAAAAAGAAAGGAGGCCAAACCTCCTCTCAGCTTTGCTTTGAACCGGGTGTTGGCCGCGTTCTCTGGCGCTGGTGCCAGCTCAGAAACTTCAAGCCCTAAATTTGCGGCCAACTTCCGTAGGTCTTCCTCTCCAATTCGGCATCCAGGCTGCATAACCTGCGCCAGAGCAGATTCATCAGCACATCCGCGTTCTTTCAGCTCAGCCAAGAGGTAGGGAACTCGTACTACCCCCATAAGCTCAAGCTCCCTGAATCGCGTGGACCACCAGCTCACAGAGTTTCCCGTACACAGGAGCAAGGCAGAGTGAAGCCATCACCATGCCAAAGGCTTTCGATGGAGCCTCTTTGGCGAACTTGGTCAACCACGGCATCATGCCGCACAGAGCAGCAACCATAGCGCCAGCCACCCCTAGGGAAGGGAATGCCATCACTTGGGCCAGAATGAAGAAACACTGGGCGTATGCCGCATGGGTCATCGCCTTCTTATCTGCTGCCGTGAACTCCACGGCATCTACGCTTTTGACTTTTTCCATCACATTGTCCTCATGCAACATCAGGTTTTCCGAAAAATTTTTCATACACTTCGAGGTCGAAGGCCAGCATGGTCTTTGCCGCCTTTTCACTAAGCTGGTGGAGGCTAAGCATCTGAACCTTGTCAGTGCCGGTCACTTGCAGATCCACTGCGAACCACGTCCCACCTTTGGTTACGGCCAGAACTTGCACCGCCCAGGGCTTATCCAGTCGTTCGGGCGGAGTGATCATGTTCGACACTTTGGCGACCGTCGCGGTTGAACCTACCCAGTGCTTGTCGAACGCAATAACGTTCAACGCTTCAAACGCATCCTTCGCAGCTTTAAACCGGCTACGGACAGCATCTTGTTGCTTCCAAGCCATGAACTGGATAAGGGTCATTCCACCAGCCATAAGGGTGAGAAAACTCAAGCCATTCGCAGCAGCTACGACCGTCGCTACCAAGGACCCCAACATGACGAAGCGGTTATGTTTAAGCTGGGCCACTATTCACCTCCTATACCAACCAGCGTACAGGACTTTTCAAAAATGCAACCCCGCCTAGCTGCCCAATTCGGGCAACCCTAATTCAATCCAGAACTTTCACATGTGAAACTTTCCGCCACAGGAACAGGAGGTTTTTACCTGACCAGAACGGATGGATTGATAGCGGTGCCACAACTTGACCACTTCTTTTTCGCTGAGAAGGTTTGTCTTGATGTAACGGACTCTATCCCCGTCCGCTGTCTCAACAACGGTTCGGACATAGCCGTACTTGGCAACGGGTGCCTTGTACTTGTGTGACAGAATTACCCGGTAAACCGAGAGCTGGATAATGTCCGACTCATAGATGTGGTTTACCTGGCGCAGCTTGGTGTCCAAGGGAATGAGAACCCCATTCTTGGCTTTGTACACCTGATCAACCCTGCCGTGCATGGGCACCGGCTGTGTGGTTGATATGTCCTGTTCGGATAAAAACAGAGTGGCCGAGCGCAGCTCATAAGGCATGTTCTCTGATTTCCACCACGCCCAGGTGTCTCCAATGCCGCGTTTGCGCCACTGGTCCACTTTCGCAATGACGAAAGGTGCAATGATAAGGACGAATATCCAGAGAACTGCCTTCATGACTACCTCAGGCCCCTAAACCACTCTGGATGATTGGATACATCCATGTTCTTAACCTGTGATGAGAAGACCAGTAGCTCTTGGGTCGTCAGGACGGTCTCAGGAGCCCGAGCGATGAAAGGTCTCAGCAATCCAGAACCCGCGTAGATATTGATGACCATATGCAATCGCTCTGTTGTTCCAGACACTCTCCGCCAGCTCCGGTAGGTTTCTGTTGATTTGGCATAGCCAACCAAGGCAGGAGCCAGCGTATCGGACTCCTTCGTATTCAACTTCCCTTTTGCTGCCTTCGATACGAACTCAGCGATCACCGAAGCCAGCATGTCGGAGGTAAGGTGAAGCGGCAGCTTTATCGTGTCGAAGTCAGCCTTCTTGATGGTGAACAGGCGGATGTGATCGTTGCGGTAGTCACGCACATAGATGACATGGCTCTCAAATGGGTTGGAGTGATTAAAGGCATCCATACCCCAGCCTGCGGCCTCAAGATGTGCGTTTGATACTGACTTGTCGTAATCAAATTCCACGCTATTACTCTCCGTCTTGTCGTTCAGGAACTTTCACATGTGAAATTTTTCCGTCGGTCATGATGTCCAGGACGGCTTTGCCCAGTCTCATCCCTTTATGGTTTTGAACGGGGTCTCCCTTGTAGAAAAATCCTGGCTCGTTATCGGGATGGAATACCCCGTGAGGAATGTTGTCGTGATCGCCAAGCCACATGCGTAGCCTCAGATCCACCAACCACCCATCATCCAGGACAACCCAGAAATGCGGTGTCACGATGTCCTTGGTCTGTTCGTTTCGCACAAAACCATACATGCAGTCATGAGGTACACCCGCGTCATTGAGTAGGTGGCTTACTGCCCATGTCATGCCGTCACATTCCATCTGGCAGTCATCCAAGGTCATAAGGACGGCTTCCAGTTCCCGGTGCCACTCCGTCATTTGCTTGGCCGCAGGTTTTACCACCAGCTCGTTTTTGTTTTCTGCCAAGATGATGTCTTCCTCATCAATATTGCATTCGTCTATCGCTTCCGAACGGATGGATACCGCTTCATCCCAGTCATCGCTCGATCCGAAAATGCTCCAACCCTCAAGACCGTAATTCACCCATACGATGAACCGCTTTATCGTTTTCATGTGCGGCCCCCTTTAACCGTGCAACGTTCCCACATACTCACCCCCTCAAACCGTAACCACACCAAAAAACCACTTCTTGATGATTTTCAATCAGCAAGACAGGTTGCCCCTGAACTAACCTCACCGAAAAACCACCTTTAGATTGCTTTCTGGTGCTTATCAAGTTCTCCTGAGTGACTGGTCGTTCTGAAAACTTTACTTTTCACAGCATCATTTTATAATACTGTAAATCATAAAAACAACCCAGTAAAGAAAAAAGAGCGACTTATGTTGAGACGAGAAAACCAAGGAGATTTGTTCGATGACCAGGTGGTGTTGCCATCACTGGAGTCGGTTCTTACCGGTATATCTTCCAGTCAGCGTTGTGACGATAGAACAACGTACTTCTCAGCGCCGGATGTGGACTTGAGTTTGTACGACCACATCATTGTTTGCCTGTCTGGAGGCAAGGACTCGATTGCTGCGTACTTGCGGCTGGTGGACATGGGTGTTGATAAGTCAAAGGTGGAGTTCTGGCACCATGATGTTGATGGTCAGGAAGGTAGTTCGTTGATGGATTGGGCCTTCATGCGTGATTACTGTCGTCAGCTCGGGGAAGAACTGGGTGTCCCAATGTACTTCTCGTGGCTTGAGGGCGGCTTTGAGGGCGAAATGCTCAAAGACAATGCCTATAGCCACCCCCATCGTGTAGAGACGCCTGAGGGGCTTCTGGTGCTGCCTAGAGACCATAAGCGCTCTAAGCCTGGTACACGCCTTCGTTTCCCTCAGCAATCGCCATCACTCCAAACAAGGTGGTGTTCATCAGCCTTGAAGATCGATGTTGGCCGCAGAGCTCTTAATAACCAGGAGCGCTTCAAGGGGAAGAAGATCCTTTTCATCACTGGTGAGCGCCGGGAGGAAAGTGCAAACAGATCCAAGTACAACCAGCTTGAGGCTCATGCCTGTGACAGAAGATATGGGAAGACTGCACGGTTAGTTGATGCCTGGAGGCCCGTTCTTCATTGGACTGAGGAAGAGGTATGGGAAGTAATCGAGCGTCACCGCATTCTGGCCCCAGTCCCTTATCGCCTTGGTTGGAGCCGGTCTTCGTGTATGACCTGCATCTACAACTCACAGCGTATCTGGTCCACTATCCGTCACTACTGGCCTGAACGAGCTGGGAAGATTGCTCAGTATGAACAAACCTTTGGTGTGACGGTATCAAGAAAAAAAATCGACGTAATAGATTTAGGTTCTGCTGTTGCGCCGATACAGATTAGTGATGTTGAGGCATTGGAGCAGGTATCCAGAGAGGATTACACGCTCCCGATTTTTGTGCCGGAGGGGCAGAAGTGGGTTCTCCCTGGTGGCGCATTTGGCCGAGAGGCCTGTGGTTCTGATTGATTTGTGCAGAGGTGGTAATGTTGGATTTTGTTTTTTTGGTGTTTTTGGGGCTGGGCATATCTATGGTGCTGGTGCGTCGGTCTTCCCGTAAGGGGATGGATCTTGAACTGACATGGCTCCAGTCGTTGAAGGTTGTGCTGGTTCGTGGAGCTGTTGCATTGGGTCTGGGGTTTGGCATTGGCAGGCTTGTATTGATGGGGATGCAGTATGGTTTCCTTAGTGAGTCTGTCCTGAGGGAACATGCACTTGTCTCCGTAGCGGTGGTGCTGATCTGTGGGCTTGGTTCGTTCGTTGCGTTTCACTGGATCATCGGGAGGATCTCTGGAAGATCGATCAGCGTCGTTTCTGTGATCAAAGCTGTGGTGTACGAGTCTGGTTACTTTGTGCTGTCGATGCTTATCTTGTTAGTGATACTCGTCCTGTTCGGCCTTGCATACGAGACTTTTCTCTAAAAAACAGTGTTGATTATTTTTTGCTCAGCGATCAAAAGGATAAATATAAAGATCTTTAGATCTTTGTATAAAGGATTAAAAGCGGTTAAAAACAGGTTAGGCGCTCTGAGTTGTCATTCAACGCATTGATATTGCTGGCATTTTCATATTTATTCCGTGCAACGAACCCATAGGTTGCCGTGCAGCGAACCCATAGGTTGCCGTGCAACGCCCCCACATACCCTTGGATCTTATCCACTGTTATCCACACGGAACCCCTTTTTTTTCCACAAAATCCTTACAAAACAGAGCTTTCGTGCAGCGTTCCCACATATCAGAACTGGTGTTCGTGCAGTGTTCCCACATGTCTAAGGTTATACGTGCAGTCAGCCCATATATTCTCTTCTTAACGTGCAACGTTCCCATATATCAATTTTGGTCGTTTTTTGCTCCGTGCAGCGTACCCACATGTGATCGTGCAGCGCTCCCACATACCAAAACCCCGTTTATGCACAGGAAATGTGGATAACTTTTGGCCTCTTTTTATGTGAGCACGATCACTTTATGGACTATTGGAGTCATTTTGACTGCCTTTTTAGGTTTGTCCTGATCTGTCAATCTTTGTTCTGCTTCGTCAATCGTGCAGAGTTCCCATATATCGAGAGGTTCAGAACCTGCTTTCGTGCAACGTACCCACATATCAAATCTCATAACGTGCAGGTCCCCCACATCCTCACCCTTTAACTATCAATACCTTACGGGAACCACTCTACGGGAACCACTGGAGCAGCATGGCACTTATCCTTCGTCGTGGCTTACGCTTGCACGATACTGAGACTCGGCTTGCAACTACCGTGCAACGTTCCCATATATCGAGCCTCAGCCCACGAAGCATCTGGGGTCACGTTCGCTCTATCCGTGCAGCTCCCCCATATGCGGAGGCATTCCGTTTCCGGTCTTTCCTTGTGGGCGTACCTTGTGCGCTTTCTTCTGGCATAAAAAAAGGCGCTGACGCGCCTATCTTTCTTTTCCCTGGGGTATTGGGAGCTTCTGGTGGCTACCTCCCCTTACGCTGGGGTTCATCAATGATGTCGTGGTCGATCATGCCTTGCTTGATGGCCCGTAGCTCTGTCTGCTGCTTACGCTTGTTGGACGCCATCACCTGCTTCACGAAGTTCTCATGAGGCCTTATGACGTACCGCACGTCGATGACTCTGCGGCCATCCTTGATCTGGTTCGCGTCGTAGTCGCTTATGACCTCTTGTTTGATGAGGGCCTCCAGAGCGAGCTTCATAGCTCTGACGTTCTCCGGCATCCGTGGGCTCAATTCACGAGGGCTCTGTGTCAGGAAGCTGATAAGCGATGGCGTGTACGGCGAATCTGGCGATGCTTGAGTCCAGTAGTGGCTCATTCGCTTGTAGATGTACCGTGCAAGAGGGGAGCGGATTTGCATTCCGATTTTGTAGTTGTACTGACGAAACGACAGATTCATGATCGATTCGTTTACCAGCGGGTTGAACTGCACATAGCACCTGGCGTTCCCGCCTTTCTTGCGAAACTCACCTCTGGTGGTAAGTCCCACCATCGGGAAGAAGCTGGAGCTGATGAAGGCTTCGCCGTCATCACTGATACATTCGAGTGTTGCGCCACGACAAACCTGGATTGCTTCCTTGATTTCGTTCAGGTTGTAACCGTGACCCATCTTCGAGAGCTCTTTCTGGAGTTCGTACAGAGTGAACATGACTCCAGCCTTGCCCTCGATGATATGGCCTTTCCCGTTCACTGCGAGCTTGCGTAGAGCATCCTCAAGGATTTCCTCTCGCTGTCCCGCGTAGATCAGCACGGTTCTTCCGTCATCCTTCTCGATGATGGCTGGCTTCACCTTCACCGTGAAATGCTGGCCTCTGATGGTGCATTGTCGTGTCACTACAGCGTTGGATAAATCTTCATGCTCACGCTTTTGGTCCCAAATGTACTTCGGCAGCGCATCGTAGATCTCGATGGTGTTGGAGTAGTCGTCTTTCTTGGCCGGAGATTCAATGATCTCAAACAGGCTCATTTGCGGTGAGTCTTTGATTACGTCGAGTTTCTCCAGGTCTTTGTCTTTGGTTCTCTTGCTCATGATTGTTCCGTCGATACTTTCTAGCTGGTGGTCCATGCCGCCAGCATTGTCAATGCTCCCGCTGCTACCGTCGCTGAAAACACTAGCTGGTAGATGCGACGCTTAGCCCCCGCAGTGCCGCTCATAAAACGCAGGGCTGCCGCTTCATATCGGAAATGAGCGAACTCACCCCGAAGGGTGCTATCTGTCCCCTGTGGCGATTGTGGGCGCTTTGACAGGGCAGGGCGAGGATGGCTGGCGACTTTCTTGATCATCGCTTCACATTTCCCCAGTTTCGCCAATTCAGTGGCCGCTACAGATGCTGTCATGTTGTCACACCTCGTCGCTATGTGTCTTGTTTAGCTGGCGCTCGTACTCGTTTAGCGCCCGGCGAATTTTTGCTAAGGCAGTGGCGCGTTGTCTTAACACGGCATACCTGGTTTCAACTTGCTGGATCAACTCTTGTGCCCAGACAGGCTCTTTCTTGAAGTGCGACATGCTGTAGGCATGACCGCGACCCTTCTTGATATGTGTCGATAGAACCCTTTTCTTTTGTCCGGGAACTTGTTCGACAAATCTGTTGCGATACCACTCTGCAACGAGTGATACGCCTAGAATGCGAACCCGTGTACCGACACGCCCTTGTTCGTCCTCTGACGCTTCTTCACGCGCTGATTTGTGCGCGTTCCAGTACATGTCCGCTTCCTGCTGCGCCTCGACAGCAAGAACCGCTAAGGCGTGATCCAGTTTGCTCCGTACCTCTGCAACAAACTCTCGTCCCTCTGCCTCTAGCAGATCCTCTGTTATCTCGGATCGTTCTTCTTCGAGCTTCGGATCTAGCAGATCTAGCCATCGCTCTGTTGGTAGACTCACCTCAATACCCTCCCAATTCCTATCCAATTCCTATCCACATAACTATCTATCTGGAATTTAAAGCTGATTATTCCAATATTGGAATCTAGTTCTGTCACTAGGCTAACCCATCTTTGGAATTTGTCAAATTTCCCTCTATCTATCTGGAATCTTGATGCTCTTATTCTTTCACAGCCTCTTTAAATATGAATCTATATGTAAAGATTCCAGATATATTGGATATGGCATCAAAGATTCCAAATGCCTCTTTACCACCGTCTCTCGATGCTGGAGGGCAAGCGGTTCTCGATGCGAGGGTAAGGTCTGTTTATCTGAGCCTATCCGTGCAGCGTTCCCATAGGTTCCCTTACTCAACGATCAAAAAGCCACCGAAAAGCAACCTATATGCCCCTTTTGGGCAATTACACAGGCCATCTGTCCCCGCTTTTAGCCTTATTCTCTATCCAACACGCGGCAAGCAATCGAAAAGCAATCTAAAAGCAATCTTTGGAGGATTTCATGAGTCAATTTGTTCTGGGTTTGGATATTGGTTACTCCAACCTGAAAATGGCAATGGGGTATAAAGGTGAGGAAGCTCGCACAGTCGTCATGCCGGTGGGGGCAGGTCCATTGGAACTGATGCCACAACAGTTAACTGGCGGTGCAGGGACCTGCATTCAGGTTGTGATTGATGGAGAGAAATGGGTTGCAGGCGTCGAGCCTGACCGATTGCAAGGATGGGAGCGTGAGCTTCACGGCGACTATCCTTCGACCAATCCATACAAGGCTCTTTTCTACGCTGCACTCCTGATGTCCGAGCAGAAGGAGATCGATGTGCTGGTGACTGGCCTGCCTGTTAGTCAGTACATGGACGTAGAGCGCAGAGAGGCGTTGAAAGCTCGGCTTGAGGGCGAACACCAGATCACGCCAAAACGATCGGTAGCGGTTAAGTCTGTCGTGGTTGTACCTCAACCTGCCGGTGCTTACATGGATGTTGTAAGTTCAACCAAAGATGAAGACCTCCTGGAGATTATCCAGGGAGGAAAAACCGTTGTAATTGACCCTGGGTTCTTTTCTGTAGACTGGGTAGCTCTTGAAGAGGGAGAGGTCCGCTATCACTCATCTGGCACCAGCCTCAAGGCGATGTCGGTGTTGCTACAGGAAACGGACCGGCTAATTCAGGAAGACCACGGCGGTGCCCCTGGCATCGAAAAGATCGAGAAAGCTATTCGTGCCGGTAAGGCCGAAATCTTCCTCTACGGTGAAAAGGTATCGATCAAAGACTACTTCAAGAAAGCCTCAACCAAAGTCGCTCAAAACGCCTTGATCCCTATGCGGAAGTCAATGCGTGAGGACGGGATGGATGCTGACGTAGTTCTGCTGGCTGGCGGCGGTGCCGAGGCTTACCAAGATGCGGCCAAGGAGCTTTTCCCTAAGAGCAGGATCGTACTGCCCAACGAATCCGTGGCATCCAATGCCAGGGGCTTCTGGTTCTGCGGCTGATAGATAGGAGGTCGTTGTGGCTGGTAGCAAATGGGATGGAAAAATATCTAATCTGAACATATCGGAGCAAGCCTTTCCGGAGCTCTATCGTGAACTGTCCCAGATGCAGCATAAGGCGCGTAGTGATCGGCTCCGCGCCCTTGCTCTATTGGGTCTTTATTCTCTTCGATTTTCTGGCAACATTGGGTCTTTTGAGCAACAGAGTTCAGAGAGTCAACCTGCACAGCATCAAAATTCGCCAGTGCAGACTGACGCAAAACTGAACTCTCAACGTGATTCACTTAAAGGAAAACTGATGGGCTCCGTATGACATGAAAGACCACGAGGAGTTCTCTACGCTATCAGCGGCTGAACGTAGAGAGTTAATAATCGCAGAGTTAAAGCGTAAAAGCCGCATTCGCACCCTGTTGCGAGGACTCCCGTTAGATGAAGTTCGGGAGATCATTGACAGAATGAAGGGCGTTCTCAATGAACTGGAGGAAGAGTACAAAAAGCGAGAAGAAGAAGAAAAAGAAAAGCGAGCTCAGGCTGAGCGAATAATGAGCGACATGGAATCCTGCGGTGTGGACATCGGCTTGCTCAACGAAATGTTCACGAGCAGATCAGAACCTGATAATGCTAAATATTCAAAAGACGGAGTTTCGTGGAGTGGGCAAGGACGTCGCCCGGATGCTTTCAAGGGGTTGGGAGCTGTCGAGCTGGAGCGCTACCGTATCCCACAGAAGAAGTAAAAAAATGAGCGCCGCAAAGTTTGGGCGCTCATCTTCTGGTCCGAAATGTCATAGTCTACTCAAGCACACTCTTTCTCCCCACCACCATGCCTTCCTTGTTCTTTGCAGAACGGACATTCAACGCAGGTTCTTTGATTAACAGAGGTGAAGTACGTACACTTGCAGTTGTCGCACACCTCCAGCATTGCGTCCCCACTTCTCAGCTCCGAAGCAAGACACCAGGCATCAGTAATATCAAACGGAGCCCACCGAGCACCTTTCATTCCGGGCACTTCTTTGCGGATTGCGTGATACATTCTAAATGCCTTGTTCAAGGCTTTGATGTTCACAGACCGCAACACGGCTTCTCCACCAATGTTGAAGTAGAGCTGCATTAGAAGAGAGGCCTGTATCTTGGATGTGTGACTATGAATCAGTGTCGCACCACCCCGGAAAGTTCTGGATTTTCGTTCCAGAGTATATCCGTCCCTCTCCAGATCCTGGTAAAGCCGTCTGACCTGTTTGTAGGTCAGGCCAGTCTCGATCATGATGATTTTTGTGATGTACCCAGCAAGGGCCATGTGTCGAGCTGTAACCCAGCGACCCAATGTACCAGAGTTGCCAATGTTCATCTCCACCTCCCACGTCCCTGTAGAGACTGTTGCAGTTTTTTCAATACCGGGTGTGTTAACTCTTCCCGGCTGTCATCGAGAATTTCTTCAATGATGCTCGGAGCAAAACGAAGCGTAAAATGCGTAACCGTTGTTCCAGACATGTGGCGCAACTGGCTGTCTGTTGCCTTAGCCACCAGCTCCGCAAGCTCTCTCGAAACCCCGAAAACTTCCTTTGCCATCTCCGGGTCTCTCGATGCGACGCGGTTAAATAGCAACCAGTAGGCAGCATCAAATTCATCAACACTATGGTTGATAAAAACTACAGGGTCGTAGTCGCCAGAGAGTCGCGTGATGATGTTCTGCTCTGCTGTTTCGAGTTTGAAAGAGATCAACACGCCAGAGGCCAGAGCTTCCAATTGGGAAGGTGTTGCCAGTGACAGCTTTTGAACGGTGTCCATGCCCAAAGAAAATTGTGAGGCCGCATCATCTGGACGTTCTTTTGCCAGAGTGGATAGCAGGTTCCACAATGTCAGATCGAACTCGTAGACGTTTCTATCAGCTTCTTCTTGATCGAGGTTGACGGCTCTTGCATCCCACGCACCAATAATATCCAGTTCCAACATTCCGCCCCCCTCACAAATCACGAAGGTTGCGATAGATAGCCAAGACTCGGCTACCATAGTTTCTGGCTCGGATTTCGTCTTCCCAGGCGTGATAGCGGCCAACGCCAAGCTCCAAGTCATTTGGAGATGACTGAATGGCTTCTGATAGCACCTCTGCCCCAACCATGACGTTGGTCTCTGGGTCGAGAAGATCTGCTGGAGAAGAAACTCTATGACCATTCCACCGGATGCTCACTTGCATAAACCCGACATCAATGGCACGACCGTACTGCTGCTGAAACTCAGCGAGCTTAGCCTTTGCCTGATCTTCCGACTTAGCATAGAAAGGAAGCCCAGGAACGCGAAGCGTCCAAGGCCAAGGACTTATAGAGCCATTACCTCTCCCTGATGCAGATTCGGCCAATGCGACCGAATACACTAGAAGAGGGTCGAGGTTATATGCTTTCGCTGCTTTGTCGAAGATGGTTCCGCTCAGGTCAATAGCATTCGCTGTTGATGAAAGGAGAGCCGCAGACAGAACTAGCGCCTTGGCTTTGTTCTTCATCAGCTTGCCTCCTTATGTCTGAGGGGTATTTCGTGTTCTTCGTCGTACCGCTCCGGCCAAATCTCAGACGGCTTCACACCCAAAGCTGTAGCTATCTCATGTTCCCAGCGTGGACTGGGCTTATAGAGTGCCGTAGACACCACCTGCCGAGATGTTTTGTGTTTTCTGCCCAATGCGGCCAGAGAAAGCCCCTGGATCTTGAGTTTGTACTTGATCCACTCACGTTTCTTCTCTGGGTCGCTTGGGATGTCTATCAATTGGCATTTATCCATTGTTTGCCACCCTTTAAACTGCGTTGTTAGCCATACAAAAAGTGCGTTATTCGATGAACGCTTTTAGAGTTCTTCTATTGTCACAAACTGACACATTTTGCGCCTTTACAAGCCCAAATAATGATGCTGTCAACAATAAAAAACCTTTAAAAACATACACTTAACTTTGTACCGACGGAACAAAGTTACAATACTTTTAGTAATCAATGGGATACGGATATTTTTGCGATAGCAATGGAAAGTGCGCCAAAAGAATGGCGGAAATAGCGCACGGGGAGTGCGGTATTTTGTGATATTAAATAGCGTTTAGGTATAAGTGATTTTAGGGATACAGCGAGGGCTGAAATTGCGAATACAGCAGGAGCTGAGGAGGGCAGGGAAGGCAAAGGCGCATCCCGACCACACAAGGATGATGGTGTTTACAGAAAGAGATATTTGAGAAAGAGAACTCTGCGGTGTTGCAGATGGGGACCAAAGCGTTAGCAATGGCCTATTCCATAGTGTATGCGATTTGTTTGACATGTTCAACTATGTAATGCTTTGTCAATAAACGCCTTGTTCCGTAAGGGCAAACTTTCACATGTGAAAGTTTGAGGGCAAATTCTAATCGAAGAAGTTGCCAATGGAATGGTTGTTTAGCAAAAAATAGTCAAATTTTCACAGTTGCATTTTTTGATGCCGTGGTAAACTGGAGGTAAAGAGTAAGGGGGTTGATATGAAACATGTGGTCAATATTCTTCTGCTGGGAATGGTGCTTCTGGGAATAGCCATGATGGCTGACACACCTTGGGGACTTGGTGTGGCGCTGGCTCCCTTCGGCGTTTGGGGTGCTCGTTTCCTATTTCTGGTTCACAAAAGCCTTTGGGCTGCTGTTATCTTTTGGGGAGGGATCGCTTACTTCCAGTGGCAAGTTGCTTTGGTTGTCGGGGCTCTGTTTGGACTAACGTGCTTTATCCGCGTTGCGCGGTCAGCATATAAAGAGGCACCACCTACCCGGCGCAGAAAAAAACAAACTGGTGGGTTTCAAGATTCCTATGATTTTGACCAGCGCTTCCATATTGGAGCTGGAGACGAATAAGGGGGCCTGCTGGCCCCCTTATTATTTGGTTGGTCTTTTAGAACCTTTGATTTGCTATGTTGTACCCCCTGACGGCAGTCAAATAGCTACCTGAACGGTCTCCAGCTTCCGTCGAGTTCTGCAATACGTTTACCAGCTTGTCCGTAAACTCTTCGTTTTGCTGAGAAAGAACAGGCTGACCTCCTTGCATCATCGGTGAGCCATCCGGGTTACGTTCTGCATACTCCATTTTCAGATTCTGAACAGCCTGGTTCATGCGACCTTCGTTTGTGTCAAACGATTCGGCATAAACAGCGGCTTGGGATTCAGTCAGCCCATAACGGCTTTGAGCGATAGACTGCATCGTTTCTTTGAACTCATCACCGTACTGGTTCATAAACTGCTGCGCGGCTCCACCACCAGCTTCTGCGGCAGAGGATAGCGCTGCTGCATAGAACGCGCCGCGTTCCTCAATGCTCATCCCTTTAGCGGCTTCCGATAGATCAGATTTACCAGTTAACCACTCCTTCGCTGCATCATAGCCGCTTGCAGCAGCTCCCATGACGTTGCGGCCAAGTTTAGCCATACCGACCATCGCATCACCGGCCCAGCCAAACTCCTCTTGCACGGCCTGGTCGCCGCGTTGAGTGGCCGCGATGAATTGGTCGCGTTGTTCAGGTGTCATCGTTCTCATTTGATCCATCGCTCTTGAGAACGCATCAGCGCCAGCTTGACCACCAGCAATGAGAGCTCCACCTGCTTGTTCAGCTCTGCGGCCCATCCAATCACTGGAGTTGTCCCACGCTCCCCACGCCGAAGCGCTCCAAGACATTTCCGGAAGCGAGTTCATAAGGTTATCTTGGGCTTTTTTCAGTTCAGGAGCAGATACATTTCGCTCTGTTTGCTGTGCTTGGTTATGAAGAGCTGACGTACCGGCTGCATGTTCATTTTGAACAAGGGGGCTATTCGTTGGTAACTGCCCAGCTTCTGATGCCGGATTAGTTCCAGCCATCCCAGCCACATTCTCCCGGAATCCGGTTGGGATGTTAGGTCCACTGCCTACAGCCCCTTGAACCTGACCTGGTAGGCCTTGAACATTCGGGCCTTCAATGCCGTTATTTCCGTAAGCATCACCACTAAATGCTCCGTTGCGACCGGACGCGGTATTGATCGCCTGTAGTGCGGCTTGATACCCGCCAAGCTCCTTACCCTGTTCGTAATTTTTGGAGTTGGTCATTGCTGTCATTCGCGCTGCTGCCTGGGCCACTTGAGGAGACATTCCGTAGGCTTGGTATCTTTGCTGTAGTGAAGCCGCCTCGTCTTTAACCGATTGCGGCGCGGCATTTCGGAAATAGTCATTCAGTTGGTTCATGGCCGCAGGGGTTTGTGCTACTGCACCACCGAGAGTTTTAAAGTCGGTATTAGTCATGGAGCCCATTTGGTTTTGGAGCTGACTCATTGTTGTGAAGGTGTCCGATGCAGACACCAGTTCCGAAGCGGACTTGGATAGGTTCTGGGATAAGCTATCGCCCCAGGTTTGCTTGAATGACTCGCTTCCAGAACGGCTGAAACCCTGCGCTAATTGATTTGTCAACGCCTGGCTATCGGTTTGCGAATAGCTCACACCCTTCATGAACTGGGACACATCACTCGCTGACCAGCTTGAAGAGTCTTGAGTTGATGACTCTGTTGCTCCCTTCGCTTGCGCTTTGATGTCCAGGACATCACTGCCGCCGCCTGATTCGCCATTACCACCAGCAGGAACTAGGGCTGTACTGTTTGATTTCACACCAGCAGCGGCCTTCATTGCTGCCCTGGCCTTGCCAACCATAGGCATAAGCATGGACGCAGCTTCGTCAACATCGAGTGTGCCCATAGCCTGCATGGCAAAAGCACCTTTGACAGCATCAGAGTGGCTATCATCCACCTGGAACTTATCCATGAAGTTCTTGGCTTGCTGGTTGATCAATTGGCTTTGAGCTGTGTTTTGCGACGAAACGTTGCGCCCGACATTGGAGAGTCTTGAATAGGCTTGATCCTGACTTACTCCATCAGAAAAACCTCGACCAAGAGTGCTTTGGAAAGCCTCCGATTTCTGACTTTGTAATGCCTGTGCGGAGCTCACGCCTGATGCTAAGGTGGAGCCAAGCGAGAAGGTACTGATCATGCTTTCTGCGCCGTTTGCAATCGCACCACTGAACTGGTTGTGATTGTACGCTGGCTGACTTTGCATAACCGGACCTTGCTTGAGTAGATCTGGCGTTTGCATCTTTTCGTCAACGTGGTCAGAACCACTTATTCTCGATGCCAAGCTGGTGAAGGCGTAGGTGCTACCTGTGACGATAAACAGGGAAATCACCGGAGTGGCCGCAGCCAACATGCCGCCGGTTGCAATCCAGTGTTGCAGAACATCTCCAGTTGAGGAAAGAGCGTACATGGAGTTGAGACCACCAGCACTGAGGCTAGACATCTCATTTGACGCGGCGGTATGAACAAACAGGTTTATAATTGAGAGGACTGGCATCCATAGCTGAATCCAGAGGATGGTTTGTACATATTTCCCGGCTAACTGGAGGCCGAAGCTGCCCATCACGATAATAAAAGCAATGATCGGGGTTATAGCATAAATAAAGCCTTCAAAGAACGTCAGCATTGGTCGGACGACGGTCATGAACATCGACTGCTCTGCGGCCCACTGTGTGTTCCGTTGCTGAATAGCCTGGTTGACCATCAATGCAGAGCCATAATCCTGGAGGTCCTGATAACGTCCTGCTGCGGCTTCATAATAGAGGGGCTCCAGAACGGCGGCTTTCAGATAGTCGATTGATGACGTAGTTGTGGCACCCATCGCTTGAAGCGAATCGGTCAGCTTCGTTAGAGCGTTGTCTCCAGTTGACGTGTCAATACCCAGTAGGCTGTTAAGAGCATCAACAACAACCGGGCTGCTTAGGTTGGCGGTTGCAGTGCTAATAGCCACCCATCCGTCAGTACATGTGTAGTCAGCGCCGTCAGGGTTTGCTGTAGACAAATACAACCTAGTTCCGTAGAGCTGTGAGTTGAATCGCAAAGCTGAGTCAGTTGAACGGTTCATCAACTCATCAAGGGACATTAGGTTGAGATCGACTTTGGTTAACGTGCATTCCCGAATGTAATTGTTCCAGGAACGCCTCACGTCAACATAGCCGCCTCCATTTGCTGAGTTAAGCGCAGTAAAAACTCCTGTGTCATAGGCTCGCCGTCTGACGTCATTCAACAGTTTCAGTGTTTCGGAAAAGTGGCTTTCCGTGACATTGGGTACGATTACCCCATATCCAGTTTCAAACAAATTGGTGATGGTGTATCCCACGTTGGATATGACACCTCCAGCAAAGCCTACCCCAATAGGGACATTGGCGACGACTCGAACCTGCCCTGTATAAGCGTCCTCGATAGTCACAGTTGTGGTTGGGCCGAAGAAACAGGCATATAGAATCCAACCTACCAGCACTTGCTGGAGGTTGATTTGCTTTGCGCCCTGAAAGACGGACTGAATACAGATCATCAAGACCCCAAGAAGCAGGCCAATACTGACCATCTTCTCGAAATCCCCGGTGCCGGTGATCATTGATACTGCAATCAGGATTTGCTCCAGAAAAGCAGAGTCACCGATAGAGTGGATTGAAAAAGATCCCATTCCAATAGCTCCTTAGTTCGTGCTAGGAGGATTGGACAAAGTTGCCAGCATGTATTTTTGCTTGCGGATGTTGTCCAGTAGGTTGTTGTATTTCTCAATTTGGCTTGCCAGATCGCCGTATTGAGAGGACAGGATTGTGTATTCAGCACGGATTTGCTGTTGCGATTGCGCGAGAAGCTCTAGTGCCTCTTTCTTGTAGGGTGATTTGCTGTTAGCCATCGCAATGCGAGCTGCGCGGAAGAACTCTTCCGAGAAGCTATACATCATGGTCAGGGCTATCGCTCCTGATGACTCTGTTGCGAACAGGTTAGCGCCGTCCTGTGAAAGGACAGACAAGTTACGAACAATGGTGCCAATCCCTCCGGGGAGGTTAGAAACAAAGGCCTTTTCTGGGTCGGTTAAGGTTCCAGAGTTCGTTGCGTATTTGTAGATCACACCAGGTGTAGAGCTTGTTCCTAACAGCATATCGGTGATCTGGTTCTTGATACCTTTGAGCACGACAGTTTTATTGCTGGAGCCAGCACTCAGGCAGTTGGTCGTATCAGAATCACAGGAATAGATCTCAACAGAACCGCCTGAAATCAGGTCTGACAAGGTGATCTTGTTACCTGGTAGGGTCGTCAGAGGGGTTGTTTTCGCACCAGTGCCGGTTGAGTTCGGGTCGTTTACCAGATCACCAATGATGACTGTGCCGGTTAAAGACATGATCGCTTCAAGAAGGGTGTTATCCCCGTACTGGAACCAGGTGTTGGCGTTGTTGCTCTTGAGTTGCTTCCAGACGATGTTGCCAATCATCTTGTTGTATTCGTCAGGTTTGTTGGCTTTCAGTTCTTCCAGAGGACTCTTGCCGCTGGTTTCCTGCTTGGACCCGAAGAAGTCTTCATACAGGCCGGAAGTTGTCGCGGTTATAGAAGCATCAGTTTTGTGTTTAAGGTCCATGCCGCTGGTTAGGTCGTTCACGAAACCTTGAGCGAGCTGGCAGGAGTTGCCCAGATGTTGGTTGAGCGCTTGCACTTTCTTCTGGAAGTTCTCTATCCACTTCGCTCCGTCCGGGAAAACGTTATCGAGCGCAAGCTGGAAGGCATAGCCCTTGGCGTTGGCTGCTACAGCCCGAAGGAGTTGGACAATTTGATCCGCGTTAATGAAGGAAAGCGAACCGCCGAACAGATCTACACCACCGCAACCAGCTTTCCATGATGGAGGGGCAAAGCTCACCAGGTTCTCGTCGAAGATTCGTGTCTTTGCAGTGAACCGGCCACCAGCTAAAACGCCACGTCGTTGGCTTTCATAAACCCCAGGTGGTGTTGTGTTGCTCATTTCATTGAAGAGTTTGTCCATCTGTGATTGGAGGCCGTTAGCGGCTATCGCCCCTGTCGGTGCCATGACGAGACTGGCCGCCACACTCAGGGCAAGCAGGCTCCTTTTTAATGTCTTGTGCGTGACCATCTTAGTTCTCCTGTAATTTGTCCCGGATGTACTTCATGAGTTGTTCCGGTGGCACAAAGTTGTCTTTATCGCCGCTCGCTTGAGATAGTTGTTTGAGGTCAGAGCCCAGCTCTGGTGAGGCCAAGCGTTCGGCTATGTTGTTTTCTAGGTTGAGTACCGGACGTGTACGGTTAAACTCTTCGTCTGTGACCCAACCATTGCGTTTTGCTGCGACCAAAATCCTGTGATTCAGCTCAGGAAGAGACATTGGCCCTTGTCCTATAGGAGCGAACTGACCGTCTGGAGATGCGAGGTAAACAGCAGGGAAAGTTACGATACCAAGTTGTTTGGCATGGCCTTCATCGGTTTTGTAATGGGGGAAAAGCCCACTGGGGAGTGGTTTGCCGTCCATAGATACAGGAATGATCGAGAATCCTTCTCCTTGTTCCAACATCTTGATGAGCGGTGCTTGCAAGTCACTGTAGTCATCGTCGGACTTGTAGAAGAAGAATATCCCTACGCGTTCGGCTACGCTTTTGAGTAGCATGTTTTTGGCGTTACCAGCGTCACGATCAACTTGTTGTGAGGCAAACGTGGCAGCAGGACGTCGAGTAATTTCATCCAAGAAAGGATCACCTACGACCGCCAGCTCTGTAGCATCGGAAAATTGTTCAGAGCGATCTATCGCAAATCGTTGCAAGTAGAGAAACGTCCTGACGTTTTCAACGGTAGGATTGTTCCAAGCAAGGTCTTTGTACTTGGGTAAGTTTTCCCGGAACCATTCCGCTGAGAACATTTCTGGGCCGCTCGGAAGCGGAGCAGCAGGCTTAGGCTGTGTAGGCTTCGCTTCTGCCACAGGCTTTGGTTTGGGCTTTTCGGGTTTTTTCTCTGGTTCTTTGGGCTCTTCCTTGTACCAGAACCAACCCTCTTCCTTTCGCTCATAAAAACCAGGTCTTGTGCCATCTTGAGCCCAAGCCTGGTGTGATGCCCCCAGCGTGAGCGCTGCAAGGAGCAGTAAATTCAAAGGTGATTTTTTCATAGTCTCACGCACGTATTTTCCCATGCTCGATATGGTAGAGGTGGGAGGCGTGAAATTAGGCAGGTGTAAGCGCCCATTTAGGGCGCTTAGAGCGTTTTATTTGTCAACTTTCACATGTGAAAGAATTGACCAAACTATTTGGTCGTGTCCTCTTCAACTTCTGTCGCTTCTGCGGCCATCTTCATCTGCTTCTCGACCATGCGTTTTTGGGTGATGTAGCGGATAACCATCTCGACAGCGCTGTTCAACGCAAGGATTCGCATCGCTCTGGTGGATGCAACGTAGAGCAGGTTTATTTCATCGTCACGGGCCATTGGGTCGAGCTCTGGGTCCAGGACATCCGGAAAGTCGTCATAGAGCTGAACAAAGTCCCACTCCAACCCTTTGCACCGATGAGCTGTTGAGACCGTAATGTCAGCCCCAAACTCTTCTTTGACTGTATTGCGTCGTAGAGTGGTGAGTCGTTCAGGGATTTCATCGTAGCTGTTGATGATCTTGACAGCCCTCATCATCTCAGGGTCTTTGGTCGCCTTCGCTACTTCTTGATACTCGAAGTAGTCTTCATACTCATCAAGCAGTTTCTTATTCTTTACCCGGTCTGGCTCTGCCATCGAAAACCAGTACAAATCCTGGAGCTCATTGATCTGGTAAGCGTCGATTCCACCGACCCAGAATACCTGCGCTCCGGATTCGGTCGCAGAGAGCGCCGTCTCTATAACCCCCATGACGGTTCGGTGAAGTATTGCGCGGTGGCCCACGTCACCTGGTAAAAACATGAGTACCTGATCTGCTGGTCCCCGGCCAACAACAGGTCGTGTTTCACCTTTGAGTTCAAGAAGGGCGTTTGCCACCAGCGAAACGTTGGGGCCAAAGCGGAAGCTATGAGTGAGATAGAGTTGGTCGGCGTTCATGAGCTCTTTGCTATCAAGGGCGTTGTTTGCGCCTCTGAACCTATAGATCTGCTGGTGGCGATCTCCAACCAGGATTACCTTGCAGTTCTGCTGTAGGACGATGCTACTTGTTACGGGGTTAGCGTCTTGTGCCTCATCAAAAAGAATGGTGGTGTACCGGCGAGACAGATTCGGCATCCCGAGCTGATACTGTTTGAGGTAGCAATCGTGTACGGTCGGGAACGGATCTTGAACGTTTGTCATCCGTTTCCATATGAGCTCAGCACCTTCGACCACCTGGATTTGGTATCTCTCCTGTTTGGACGTAAGCACTTTACCCGTATCGGCGCGAGCAAAATGCGTATAAAGAATCCGCATGTCTGCACTACACATAAAGGCGTTGAGCGTATCGAGAATATCTTTGGCAAACGTCCAGTTCTTGGTATTCACCGCTTGGGCAATATCGGTGAGCCTTAGGTTGCCGGAGAGTTTGTGCTGGTAGCCCCTTCCTATAGTGGCGTAGGCAAGCTGGTGGGACGTTTTGCAGTCTACGTTTGCAGGAAACTTTTCTCTTGCCTCGTCGCGGATAGCCCTGTTGTATGCCAAGTAGAGGATACGTGAATCGAGGTTGTTGTGGGCGTACTTCACCAGTGTCGTGGTTTTACCCGTTCCAGCGTAGGCCTTAACGACAAGGCGAGGCCCTTTGTACTGAGTGATCAGTGATTGTTCTGGTGTGTCAGGAGGAAGTTGTTTCATGAGGCCCCCTACGACAAACACATCTGGAGAGTGATGCGCTTCTTTTGTGTCGAGAGGAACGTACTGATCCGCTTTTCTTCTCGGGGGAGGGATACTTCACAATCCAGATCTGTCCACCAGTCTGGGGCTTTACCTTGAGCCACCTCCGTAACCCAACTATGGAGACGGTGTAACCAGCGATAGTCGCCAATAGATGAGGTGGCTAGTGTCATAGCCTCCTCAATCTTGGTTTGAAGAGCCGCAGCTCTGTGTCGCCACTCTTCTGAATATTTAGCCTTTCGCGCCATCAGTTTTCCTCTTTCTTTTTCCCTCCCTTACCAGCTTTAGCGAGCTCTTGCTCCAACCCAGAAATTTTGGTCAGTGCATCATTGAGTCTTTGTTCGAGGCTCTTGGCCTGCTGGTCTTTTTCCTGCAACTGACCAGCCATCATGCCTTTGTCTTGAACAAGAGCGCGAGCTTCTGCTTCGGCGCTGGATAATTTGGCGTCCAGCTTTTCTACCTCTCCAGATAGGCGCTGGCACTCTCGTTCAGCGGATTCGCCATGAGCTTTGGCTGTGGCAAGGGAGTCCTGTGATTGGGCCAGTTTGGCCTGTACATTTTCGAGCTGCTCTTTCAACGATGTTTTTTGTTCCTGAGCGGCCCGGAGCTTTTCTGTCTGCTCTATACTCTTGCCTTTTTGCTCCTCCAACTCACCCTCTGTAGTTGCCAATTTTTGGCTCAAAGAGCGATTTTCGCTTTTAGCTTGCTCCAGGTGATCCTGTGCTCGGGTCAGATCTGCGGCTTTCGCCTCCAGCTTGCCCTCCAACTCAACGATCCGCTTTTCCAGCTTATCAATGTCAGCCAGTGAGCGTTCTAGCTCCGCAGACTTGAGGGATAGCGAGTTTTCTGCCTTACCAAGGGCCGCATCGAGCTCTGATTTTTTGTTGGTGAGAGCTTCAAGTTGTTCTTCCAGTAGCTCAGCCCGTTCGGTGGCATCATTTGCCATGTCCACGGCTTGCTGCATATCTTCCTGGTACTCAATTTCTTTCTGTCGTAGCAGTTCACGCTCGCGCTCAAGCTGTTCATCGGCGCTTGCTTTGGCTACCGTATAGATCTTCTGTAGGAAGAGCTCAGCATCGCTCATAACCGATTCTGGAAGGACTACCTCTACCAGCTCTTCATCGAGGGAGTGTTCCTCTGACCACTGTTTGAGATACGTTGAAATGGTGGTAAAGCTCCCCTTGCCAATGATGTCTCTGATAGCGATGACCGTTGGGCGTTTACCGGCGTCCTTGAGCTTTTGGGCCGCAGCCGCTACATCGTCAAACTCAACCAATTTTCTTGCCATGAGAACGTTCCTTTTAATTTGTAATGTTTACGATAATTACGATAATACGGTAATTATCATAATTATATATCATGCTGCTGTCGATTGGAATTGTTTGTGTGGGACAAAGCCCTTCCGGCTGCGGAAAAGCCTTGTTACGCGGTCACGCTGATTCATCCAGGGAAGGATTCGATAGTGACTCCACCGAAGGTGCCAAGGATTTCCGATGCCGCTTTATCAGATCGAGTTTTGCGTTGTTCTGAGGCGTCAAAGTTACGAAGCAATTTGAGCTGAACATCCTTATCCTGGAGCACGATCAGGGGCATTGGCGCGGTAACGGTTTTGAGTACCCCTGCGGCCATGACGTTTGCCACCGGTTGAACCTTTACTTCCCTTCGCTCCCGGAGATAAGGCTCCGGGGTGCTGGCGATCTTCTGGATAAGCTGCTCCAGGGGAAGTTGATAGTCTGGCCCAGATCGCTCCAGCTCCTCTCTGATGCGTTGCAAAAGCTCCTCTTTTACGGGCTTCTTCAAAGAGTCCTTCCGTTGCCAGGTGAAGCGGATAGAGTCGATGTCGCCATTGGTATAGCACCGAATTTGTCTGTAAAGGTGGAGAGTCATGACACCAGGGCAGTCCGCTCGAAGTGCTTCAAACCTCTCTTGCCTGGTGGGGTACGTCGAGATAATGAACTCCTCGATACCAGCTTTGGCCGCGTTGATGCGTTCAACCGTCGCCGCAATTTCGTCAGCTACACCAATCCTGGAAGGGGAGAACCAGAGTACCCCCACGGTGCGCCTGGCAGACTTCTGCGAATAGTCTGGGTTGATGTGAAGATCTCTGTAGCTGTGCGCTGCCAGCTCAAGAGCTTCGCGCCCAGTTTGTTCAGTTACGACAATCTTGTTGACGGGCTCGTTCTCCATTCCTTTTCCGGTAGGAGGGATGGCCGCAACTTTTGCGTACCGTGGCGGTAGTCGTTTGATAAGAGAGGACAGGTTCGTTAAGTCGCGGCACATGGCCGAGAATTGTTCTGATATGAAGTTTTTAGCCATGCTGCCGCCTATGTGTGGGTTTGTTCTAACAGTTCATTGGTTACATAGTAGACAGATTTAGACCATCATGCAATGAGGGGGAGAGGCAAGAATACGCCTCCGCTTCGCGTCGGCGGGTGCCCTGTTTGACCTTCGTGTGTGAGATTAGATTGAGAAAGAGAGAGAAAAAGAGAGAAAGAAGAAAAGCGCGGGGCAAGCCAGAAATGTGGCTGAGGGGGACTGCTGGGGTGGGGCTGGCACCCTCTATACCCCACTTTGCATGATGGTCTAACTTTGTGGTTATAGGACGACTTTTAGGGTGCCTAGATTTGCTCGATTAGGACAAATTTCGGTCCATCCACGCTGATTGGCGTAGCAGCGCGATGGCATCAGAAGGGGTAACTTTCCATGCGTTGGAAAGCTGGCGAACTGCGAAGACTGCGAGCTCCATTCGGTCGTCATCATTGATGAAATTCTGGAGCTGGTTTCCTCGCTCACTAAGGATGATCGCAACACCGGCCTTGCCGTTGTTGTAAACCGCAAAGCTCTTATTCTTCGCGTCGCCGTGATAGGAACCCTCAGCCTTGCTACGCAAACCAAAGAGAACGCTGCAAAACGCCGTCAGTTCGCCGCGAGTGAGCTGCACCGTGATCTTGCTTTTCCAGTCTGGGCTGGACCCCGATGCCCTGATCGGCGCAATCTCGATGCTGACCGTAGGATATTCACCTCTGGTTAGCGTGTGTTGCACATTCAGGCCGGTGCGTTTCGCGGGGTCCTTCTGCCAGTCTGAGAAAAATTTGAGGCTTTCGCCGTAGGATTGTTCTGTCATTCCAAATTACCTTTGCTTTGAAGCTCCTGGAGCTGGACCATGAGGTCACGTTGGACTTTGGCTATCTCTGTCACCAAGTCGGCGGTGGCAATAGCGTCGGTCGCTGCTGAATGGGCTCGACCTTTCCAGCTCACACCTGCCTCGCAGGTGGCATCCGCAAGTGAGATTGTGCCGTGCCGGTTGGTTGAGCCAAAGGCATCAGCCGCCAGCTTCATCGCGCACAGACAGTTCTGCTCTTGCCACCAAGAGAGTTGGTCTCCAAATGCACTGGCTGTTTGCCTCAACATCCTACTGTCGAAACTGGAGTTAAATATCACCAGATGACGGCCCGACAAAAGCCGGGCGAGAGCTGGCGCAACTTGAGTCCACGTAGGCTCATTCGACAGCTCAGTCTCGGTGATGCCATGAACACCCATTGCCTGAGGGTCTATTTCCACGGTTGGCCGTAATCTGGTGCAGAGGAGAACCGCGCCTCTGATGTCAGTAACAGCCAGCTCGATCACCTGGTCTCTTTCACCAAGTCCGGTCGTCTCGGTATCGAGAACCAGAGGTTCCAGAGCGACCCACCTTTGTGCCATGACAGAGGCCTTTGCCAGGTTGCTACGCATTCTTGCCTTGACCGAAAGGATGGATTGCGCCCTTATTTGCTTTTGTGATGCCGGTGAACAACCCCTTCTCCGCATTGGTTGGCAATCTGCTATCCGGTACACTCCAAATTGGCCACCATACCCGTTTTTGTAGAACGAAACTGGCTCTACTCCTGGCTTAGGCTTCATCCGAAATTCGTCCCTGAGCCGTCCTTTTGAAAAGCACCTATCGGCTTTCATGGCTTCGGCTCTGGCAAGTTCGAGTTCTTCATCATTCATGCTGTTAATCCGCTATATCGAGGCGTTGGCTCGCTCTCTTCAAACGCTCATCGCCGCGTCTGTCATATTTCTGGGTAGTTGCAATGCTTGAGTGGCCCATTGCGTCCTTCACGGTCACAATATCCTCACCGTTATCCAGCATCGAGGAGGCAAAGGTGCGTCGCAGGTCATGGGGCGCAAACATCTCCAGACCGGCTTCAACTCTTCTGGTCTCCAAGATGTGGTAGATGGCCTGATCCGACATCCGCTCTCCAGTCACATCATCAAACCGCCTGATCCTCGGGAATAAAGGCCCTTCATGCGTTCCTCGAACCTCTTCAACCCACTTATCCAGTCTTTTCCATGCGCCACCAGGCACATACGCCATTCTCTCTTTGTTGCCCTTGCCAAGAACCTTGAGAGCGCGGTCCTTGTAGATCATGCTTCCCATGTCCAGCGCAACGATTTCCGAGCGGCGCAAGCCACACCCGAGGAGCACCCCGAGAATGGCCGCATCCCGAAGCCCTTTGGCGCTTGAATCACTTTCACATGTGAAAAAGAGGCTGCGAATCTCATGGCGTTCAAGTGCCCGCCCTTTAGGAAGTCGAGATCCACGTACTGAACGGACTTGCTTAATGTGCTGGAAGCTATCCGTATCAATTTGCTTCATCGTCCAGGCTTCAAGAGCCACCCCTTTGAGCGCTGACAGGTAGGTGTTGATCGTTGCCGGAGCCTTCCCTGCATCCCCCAGCATTTCCAGCACCGCCAATATGTGGTGCCGCCTCATTGAGCTCCATGCACAGTCACGAAGGTTCTGAAACCCGATCATCTTGGCGACAATGTTGAGGAATGAGCTCATGGTCTGCCTGCTTCGCTTTGACCCGAGGCTCACCAGATAGGCGACGGCGGGGTTGTCCTGGATGTTCCGGAGCGAGCTCGATGACGGCAACAGTTCACCGCGAATGCTTTGTTCTGCCGGAACATTTACTTTCGCATGTGAAACTAGCTCTTCCTTGTCATTGTTTGTGTCGTGCAAAGTCACCTCCTAAGCCCGACCGCAACGAGAAGAAAATCCCATATTTTGAGGTGAAGAGGTAGTTCCTCCTCCATATGTTGCGTTTCGTAGCTTTGCATCAGTGGTTCAAACTTGGTTGGATTGCACAGCAATTCGTAAACTGTTCGGTTGGGCTTGGTGATCGGCTTATTCGGAGTGAATCCATGTTTGTTCTGGAGGTACAGCGCTACCGCGCCACTTCTGGATTCTCCGTAATAGCAATGAACGAAGATCTGATCGATACCGCTACCAACCAATCCATCCAGGAAGGTGGACAGCTTTTCAGCCTGGGATGAGTCAATGTAAGAGGCGTAATTCATCCGGAACGCTGCCTTCATCGTGTGGATGGTGTTCTCAGAATAGCCGCCGTCATAGAAGCTATCGCGGTACAACTGCCCCCACTGTCCGAGAGCGGCAGGGGACTTGTCTGGGTCAGTTATGGAGATCATGGCCGCACCGGGAACCGGCTCCAGTCTTTCGGCCTCCGCTTGACTAATGAAAAAGACTTTTTTGCTAAGCATGCCCCATCATCCCCTTACAAGGATGTGTTGCGAGTAGCTCATGCGCCTGACTTTGCCCCTCTTGAGTATCTACAGGAGCGGTCGTATACACACCTCCATGCCGCAAGTCCACAATACTGGTCCGACAGCAAGAACCTACGTTCTGAACTTTATTGTCCGAATCCAAACCAGCAAAAGTATGGCACGGTCCAGGGAATGGTTTCCTGCAAATAGAGCAGCGCTCAAAGTTCTTATCGAGGATTCTCTTTAAAACTTTCTCAAATTTGTTTTTGTTTAACATCGAGTTCTCCACACAAAGTTACTGGCCGAGCATCCCAGCCAAGGTGGTCTGCTGGCCTTCGCTACAAGGTGCAAATCCGGCAAAAGCACCGGCATTAACCTTGAGCTCATCAAAGCGTCCATCGGTGTCCCGGTAGTACACCTTACGTTTTCCAATTCCACCTTCGAGGTTTGCGGCCAACCAGGCGATCACTGCATCAGCATCGTTCGTAACTGATGCTCCCTGATCCAGATCGATAAGTACCAGGTGGGTGTCCGTCTGGAGTGCCACTTCAAAGGTCGCTCTTACATCAAAAATCACTGGTCGCGCTCCTTGTAAAAAGTGGGCATTCAGCACCACCTATCCTATTCCAAAAACTCTACTTTTTCAAAGGTACATTTTAATAAGTAGAACAACAGCAAGAAGAACTTAAATTTATTTACCGTAATTAACATAATTACGGTAATACGGTAATACGGTAATTTTACAGATTTAGATGGAATGGTATAAGATGTCTCGCTGGAACATACTTGCTGAAAAAACGCTTAACAACGATAGTGAAAACATCATGTACAGGTGCGAGAGATAATATGTATAAGAGCCTTGAAGATCTGATGGCGGGTATTTACGAGATGGCAGCGCCAGATGGCATCATCTGTAACGAGGTTTCCAAATTCCTTGCGGCCAACCAGGTCAAGCCGGAAGACATAAGCTCTGGGATCTGGTTTTTCCTGTGGCTGAAATCAGCTCCCAAGGATGCGAAGCCAATCCAAAAAGAAATCCCCGGATTTGGAGTTGTTCTCAACATGCCGACTTATGGCGGAACGCTCAACGAAGCAATCACAGGGTTGATCGAGAACGAGTGCCGTCAAATAGAGCTCGCTGAGGGACATCCGAGCCTTGAGGCTTGGGTTGAATCAGTATTAGCCGGTCGAGATGACGGAGAGGAAAATGAAGCTGCGGCCAATATCGTGGATCTGCTTAATGGGTGTCACGACCTACTGGATACAGCAATAATCAATTACCTTTTTAAGGTGGGAAAAATCAACGAGCAAGAGATTTTGTCGCTCATCTATTATGGAGAGCTATGTGACCACTCTCTTGTCGGTACGCCTTTTTCAACGTTACATATCCCGAGTGAAAATAACGTCCACGAACGTAACATCATCCCCATTAAAAAAGGAGCCAGTTAGGCTCCTTTTTGTTACTCAGGGTTTGCTTTGAGAAACAACTTCATTCCAAGTATGCAGCACCTTCGATAGGTGCTGATGCTTTCTGGTGAAGTCCTTATCATCCAAGAGTGCTTTAAATGGCGCGTTCAGGTCACTGCATGTGACGTTCTTGCCGATCACAGACAGGGTATCCTGGAGTGATCCACCAGCAGCATCAAGCCCCATTCTATCGACGGTCTCACTACTCACCATTGCCTGGACAACATTGGTGAATGCCTTTGAGTTGAGCTGCTCAACGCTCAGGGCTGTATTGCATTTCTGCTCAACCGCTTGCTTGTACTGGATGGTGTACTTTGCAGTGATAGGTGACATGGTGTTCATCGCAAGTATGTATGCGTCTACCTCACTGGTCGGTAATGTCGCGGCGTAGACTGACGAGCATGATGCGGCTGCGGCCATTATCAAAGTTATTACCTTCTTATTCTTCATTTCTCTGAAATCCCCCTTTAAAATATGGAGCTACAACTCATTTGTACCAATCATAATACTATTGATTTCCAAAAGTATCTCTCTCTACTGACTCTATGATGGCTCGCCTTCCAAACACTTGGCCGCTGGCGTCGGTTAGCTAGACTAACACCAGCGTATTCAATGAATAACTAGCCAAAAACCTTTATCAATTCTTTAATTGTTCTGGCAGACTCCATTTCCTCCATAATCTTTTCAATTCCGACGCCGGAATCCAAATTACTTCTGTACTTTTTAGCCAAATCACAAAGTTCAGATTTTAACTCCTTGCAATCCAGATTAGAGATAAGAACAGCATTGAAATTAGCCTTAAACAGTCGAGAACCATACATCACAATTTCTACAGGCCAGTACCAGAATGGACTTAGCGGCTTGTAGCTCGCAACCTCGTCTATTTTGTAGTGACGACCTTCCGAATCATAAATGTCCATCAGCTCAAAATAACCGTTCCTCAAAGACTGAATAGTACATTTCCCGAACTCGGATTCTGATGCCACTACGAAGAGCGACCTTTTCTTGCTGCTCACAAGCAGCGCTGGAAATTCAATTTGCACAACCGCATCCCTCATCATTTATTGAATCAGCTAAACCACCACTAACAGGAGAGGCTTGAGCTACTTTTGCCCATTCAGGCGTCCCGTGCCACCAACGACCAAATGCGCTATATGGGGTAGGTCCATTGCCGTGAATGTTTTGGTGAATATCTCTTGGAATGGACTTCAAGTTCCAAGGATGGTTTTTTATTGAGTCAGGAACATATTTGCCAAACTTGCCATTTCTCTGAATAGCCCAATGGTGAAGCTCATTACCTCGTGGAACCCCTTGAACTTTCCTTACTCTGGGTGAGACATTGCTCCATTTTTGGCTTAATTTGAACCACGATTTACCGGAGCTGGCATGTCTGAAAACTCCTGACGCCCAGCCGCCACCTATAGCCCCAATCGCTCCGGCGATTCCAACTTTTGACCAACTAACACATTTCCAACTCCCATTATTTTCGATTAGTTGGCTAAGTAGCTCCAACCCAGCTCCAATACCTGCACCAACAAACGCAAATTCACCCGTCGGGTCGGTATTGGACATAGGGTTTCCATGCACATACCCGTAGGTGTTTACTCCATCGATCAGGCCAAGAGGGTCGCTGGTAATGTACCGCCCGGTCGCTGGGTCGTAGTAACGCCGCCAGTTGTAGTGGAACCCGGTCTCCGCGTCGTAATACTGTCCTGGGAATCGCAGGTTGAAGGTTGGCCCCTGGATGATGATGCTGGCCTTACCGAACGGGCTGTAGCTCGCCTTCCAAACGACTTGGCCGCTGACGTCGGTCAGTGCCTTCGGGGTGCCCAGGTGATCGACGTGGACTTGGTAGGTCTGTCCTGACTGAACAAAGCCCAAGGGTGTCCCATCGAGCCAGATGTACTCCGCCAGCACGTCTCCAGTGGCCGCGTCCAGCTCCTCGATGAGGTTTCCTGCCAGGTCGTAAACCAGCAGCCGGGTATGCCCGTTTAGGGTCTTGGTTACACGCTGATCCAGATGGTTGTATGTGTAGCTTACAGTCACTCCCGCGACCGTTGCGGCCACCAGCCGGTTCTGGCTGTCATAGGTGAAGGTATCCGCCCCCTGCTTCGTCAGGTTGCCATTGGCGTCATAGCTTCTGGAGGTTTGCCCGGCCTTCACCAACCAGTTGTTCATGTAGTTGATGGTGTAGCTTTGGCTCAGGCCATCGGTCGTGATCGAGGTCCTGTTGCCGGTGGCGTCATAGCCATAGCCCAAAACGCCATAGATCCCCTCAGCAGAGGTGATGCGGCCAACCGCGTCATAACCGAGTGACTGATTGACTGATGAGCTGAGATTGTCGTCTATGGCTGAAATCAACGAGTCTGGCGTGTACCGATAGACCAGCGAATGCACCCTAGCAGCGTCGATGCCGGTGACACGGTAATCGAGATCCAGAGTGCGGCTTTCTGAAATGCCGTTCCCTCTGACCATACTGGTGACGGGGCCAAAGGGCGCTCGCTCAATCTGGCTTGCCAGGTTTGTTGTGGTGCCTGCTTGTGTCGTTGTCACCTCGATGACGTCACCGGCTGAGTCACGGGTGTAGGAGACCTCACGGCCACTGGGATACGTGATCTTCGTGACGAGGCCTGCACCATCGTATTGGTACTGGGTAGTCAGGCTCTGCCCGTGGGTTTCCCAGGTTTCGTAAGCCAGCCATCCTTCGGGGGTGTAGCCAAATCTCCGGACACCGTTGCCATCATCGACTGAGGTCAAGCGGCCTATGCCGTATGGTGAGGTTGCTTCGTCGTACCCGTACAGAATTGGCGATTCGCCAGCGACATCGCTGGAGGTTTCGATGATCCGGTTCAGCGCGTCATAGCTGTAGCTTGTGGTTTGCCCCTTGGCCGTTTTGCGCGTTGCCACGTTACCGGCTTCGTCATAGGTAATGTCGGTGGTGCCGGTGTCCGGGCTCCGGACCTGGGTCACTTCGCCAAAGCCGTTGTAGCTGTAGTAGGTCAGGCGCGAACGAGGGTCGGAGACACGGTAAACATCGCCGGTATCCTTGTAGAGCACCTGCGTGACCTTCCCGAGGGGATCGGTCGTTTGTGTCCGGTGATGGAAGCCGTCGTACTTGTAGGAGTGTGTGTTACCAGAGGGACTGGTCTCCTGTATCAGGTTTGCCACCACATCGTAGGAAAACGATGACTGATTGCTATAGGCGTCGGAGACACTGGAGAGCCAGCCGATTTCGTTGAAGATCCGGCGCTCTATCCAACGGGTCTGGCCCAGCGCATCGAGCAGTCGCTCTTCTACTGGGTTCCCGAGGTCATTGAGCTCAAGCTCGCGCCGGTTGCCCTGTGCATCTGTTTCCGCCACCAGCCGATGTGCAGCGTCGTACTCATAGCTGACGGTTGCACCATTTGGCTTGGTCAGCGAACTCAGGAGGCCCACAGCATCATAGTTGTAGACCGTGGTTCCTTCTGGCCCAGTGGAGCTGACAAGTCTTCCTCTGGCGTCATAGGTGAGGGTTTGGGTTACACTTGAGATTCAGCGCGCTGCCGAAGCGCTGGATCAGGGTCACCACGCCGCATTGCGCCGTATCCCGCGGCACGCCGGCCTGATCGGCAAGCCAACCGGCGATCACACGATGCACGATGCCCAGCACCGGGCCGATCGCCTCAGGCTTGCTGGCGAACAGGAAGCGCAACGGGTACGGGAAACTCAGCACCCATTGCCGCACCGGCCGCGGGCCGAACACCTCGTCCACCAGATGCCGCGCCGACTCGGCCATGCGCCGTGCGCCGCAGCTCGGGCACAGCCCGCGCTTCTTGCAGGAATACGCCACCAGCCTCTCGGCACGACAGTGCTCGCAGACCACGCGCAGGAAGCCGTGCTCGAGCACGCCGCAGCGCAGGTAGGTCTCGAACTCCTCGCGCACATACTCGGGCAGCGGGCGGTCTTCGGCCTCAAGACGCGCGATGAAGTCCGGGTAGTGCGCCTGCACTAGCGCGTACAGCAGCGTGCGCTCGGGCAGGTGGCGCGCGTAACGCGCAGCGGCGTGGGCGGCCGGCAGTGGCGCGCACACCTCGGCCTGCCGCCGGGGTGCGGTCAGGCGCGGCACGCAGCGCTCCGTTGCAGGGACGGCTGCTCAGGGTTGCGCCCGCGAGCACGCGTTCATATCGGCGTTTTCTGATCTTCGCGTCAGACATTGCCGCGGGGCGGGTAGGAAGTCTCCCGCCTCGGACGCCAGAACGCACAAAGCCCGGCACGAGGCCGGGCTTTGTGGTCTTGCTTGATGGATCGCGGGGCTTAGAAATCCATGCCGCCCATGCCGCCCATGCCGCCGCCGGCCGGCATCGCCGGCTCGTCCTTCTTCGGGGCCTCGGCCACCATCGCTTCGGTGGTGATCATCAGGCCCGCGATCGACGCGGCGTTCTGCAGCGCGGTGCGGGTGACCTTGGTCGGGTCCAGGATGCCGAACTCGATCATGTCGCCGAACTCGCCGTTGGCGGCGTTGTAGCCGAACGCACCCGAACCTTCGACCACGCGGTTGAGGATGACCGACGGCTCATCGCCGGCATTGGTCACGATCTCGCGCAGCGGGGCTTCCATCGCGCGCAGGGCGATCTGGATGCCGTGGTTCTGGTCTTCGTTCACGCCCTTGATGCCGGCGATCGCCGCCTTGGCACGGATCAGGGCGACGCCGCCGCCCGGGACGATGCCTTCCTCGACGGCCGCACGGGTCGCGTGCAGGGCGTCTTCGACGCGCGCCTTCTTTTCCTTCATCTCGACTTCGGTGGCGGCACCGACCTTGATCACCGCAACGCCGCCGGCCAGCTTGGCCACGCGCTCCTGCAGCTTCTCGCGGTCGTAGTCGGAGGAGGTCTCCTCGATCTGCGCCTTGATCTGCTTGATGCGCGCCTCGATGCCCGCGCCTTCGCCGGCGCCATCGATGATGGTGGTGTTTTCCTTCGACACCTGGATCTTCTTGGCGCGGCCGAGGTCCTTGATGGTGGCCTTCTCCAGCGACAGGCCGACTTCCTCGGAAATCACCACGCCGCCGGTCAGGATCGCCATGTCTTCCAGCATCGCCTTGCGACGGTCGCCGAAGCCCGGGGCCTTCACCGCGCAGACCTTGACGATGCCGCGGATGGTGTTGACCACCAGGGTCGCCAGCGCTTCGCCTTCGACTTCCTCCGCCACGATCAGCAGCGGCTTGCCGGCCTTGGCCACGCCCTCGAGGACGGGCAGCAGGTCGCGCACGTTGGAGATCTTCTTGTCGTACAGCAGGATGAAGGGATCATCCAGGTCGGCCGACATCGACTGCTGGTTGTTGACGAAGTACGGGCTCAGGTAGCCGCGGTCGAACTGCATGCCCTCGACCACGTCGAGTTCGTTGTCCAGGCCGCTGCCTTCCTCGACCGTGATCACGCCTTCCTTGCCGACCTTGTCCATCGCCTGCGCGATCAGGTCGCCGATGTTGGCATCCGAGTTCGCGGAGATCGCGCCGACCTGGGCGATTTCCTTGCTGGTCGACGACGGCTTGGACAGCGACTTCAGTTCGCCGACCGCGGCCTTCACCGCCTGGTCGATGCCGCGCTTCAGGTCCATCGGGTTCATGCCGGCGGCGACCGCCTTCATGCCCTCGCGGATGAACGCCTGCGCCAGCACGGTGGCGGTGGTGGTGCCGTCGCCGGCGTTGTCGGAGGTCTTGGAAGCGACTTCCTTCACCATCTGCGCGCCCATGTTCTCGAACGCGTCAGCCAGTTCGATTTCCTTGGCGACGGAGACGCCGTCCTTGGTGATGGTCGGCGCGCCGTAGCTCTTCTGCAGCACGACGTTGCGGCCCTTCGGGCCGAGGGTCGCCTTCACGGCGTTGGCGAGCACGTTGACGCCGCGCACCATCTTGGAGCGCGCGTCTTCGCCGAAACGAATGTCCTTGGCAGCCATTGCGAATTACCTCGAAAAATTATTCGGATGAGAAATGTGTGGGAGCGACGCGCGATCAGCCGAGGATCGCGAACAGGTCGTCTTCCTTCACCACCAGCAGCTCGACGCCGTCCAGCTTCACTTCGGTGCCGCTGTACTTGCCGAACAGCACCTTGTCGCCGACCTTGACCTGCGGCGCGCGGACCTGGCCGTTGTCCAGCACCTTGCCGGTGCCGACGGCGACGACTTCGCCCTTGATCGGCTTCTCGGTGGCCGAATCCGGGATCACGATCCCGCCGGCGGACAGCTTCTCTTCTTCCATGCGCTTGATGACCACGCGGTCGTGCAGCGGCTTGATATTGGACATGGCAACCTCGGTAAATGGTTGATTGACGTGGAAAAACCCGGCGATTTTAGCAGTCGCGCGAAGCGAGTGCCAAACCGCGGACAACAGAACCGGGCGAACCCGGCATGCCACCGAGATGGGGCGGGCCCGCCGACTTTCAAGGGCCGCACGCGGATGTCCGCCAGGCCCGCCGGATCGGGGCAGCCGCTACCCTATGCCGGTGAGCGCCCTGATCTGCTTCTGCACCTGTCCCGACGCCGACAGCGCCGAGCGCATCGCCACCGCGCTGGTGGCCGAGCGCCTGGCCGCCTGCGTCAACCTCCTGCCCGGCCTGCGTTCGGTCTATCGCTGGCAACGCAAGGTCGAGGCCGCGGCCGAGGTCCTGCTGCTGGTCAAGACCAGTGCCGAGGCCTACCCCGCCCTGCAGGAACGCCTGCGCCAACTGCATCCCTACGAACTCCCGGAGCTGCTCGCGGTCGAAGCCGCGTCCGGCCTGCCCGAATACCTGCAATGGCTGGCCGCCGAGAGCCGACCGGTAAACTGAGCCAATGACCGCATCCACGATCCGCCTGCGCCGCTGGCTGGCCGGGCTCGCCCTGCTGCTTGCGCTGCCCGCGACCTCGGCCGTCGCCCAGGACTTCGAACTGCCGCCGGTCGACGAGGTCTTCGTCCTGTCCGCGCAGGCCACCGCGCCGGACCGCATCGAGGTGCGCTGGCGGATCGCCGACGGCTATTACCTGTACCGGCACCGCACCTCGGTCAAGGCCGATGCCGCCTTCACCGGCGCGACCATGGCGCTGCCGAAGGGCAAGGCCTACCGCGACGAATTCTTCGGCGACGTCGAAACCTACCGCAAGGAATTGCTCGGCACCCTCACCGGCACGCCCGCGGCCGGCGCGAGCGCGACCACCCTGACCGTGAAGTACCAGGGCTGCGCCGATGCCGGCGTGTGCTACCCGCCGCAGACCCGCACCCTGAAGGTCGCGTTGCCGGGCGAAGCGGGCGCTGGCGGCTTCGGCTGTAAGGCGCGCGGGCTGCATGATTATGTCGTCAAGAACGGCTCTGCCGATCATCCCAACGCCGAGGTGAAATTCGCACTGGGTGATGTGGTCAACACCATGATCGGCTGCACTAATGGTGAAACGATCATGCTGTGCCACGACACCTCGCTGCCGCGCCCCTATTCTCTCGGCTTTCGGGTGCAAGGCACCGAGGGGCTGTGGATGGACGTCAACAAGTCGATCTATCTGGAGGGCAAGAGCCCACAGCCGCACCGCTGGGAGCCTGCCGAGGGCTGGTTTGCGAAATACGATCACCCGCTATGGAAACGCTACGCCGATCTGGCGGCAGGGGCCGGGCATGGCGGGATGGACTGGTTCGTGATCCACGCTTTTGTCGAGGCGCTGAAGGCCAAGGCCCCGATGCCAATCGACATTTACGACGCGCTGGCCTGGAGCGCGATCACGCCTCTGTCGGAACAATCGATTGCTGAGGGCAATCGCACGTTAGATTTTCCCGACTTCACCCGAGGGCAGTGGCGCACCCGCAAGCCGATCTTTGCGCTGAACGACGCCTATTGATCGACGCGATTTAGGCCAAGCGCACCGCAAAGGCGAAATTGGTAATCTTGTCGGTATCCTTGACGCCCGGCGCGCTTTCGACGCCGCTGGAGGTATCGACCAGCGGCGCTCCGGTGCGCGCAATCGCCTCGGCAACATTCGTCGGATTTAGCCCGCCTGCCAGCCCCCACGGCAAGGCACCGCGATATCCGGCCAGCAGCGACCAGTCGAACGCCAACCCCATGCCGCCGGGCAGCGCGCCTTTGGGGGTCTTGGCGTCGAACAAGATCAAGTCCGCCGCCCCGGCATAGGCTGCGGCGCGTGCGACATCGCTGGCGCTGGCGACGGGCAGCGCCTTCCACACCGGCTTGCCAAACCGCGCGCGCAACTGGGCCACGCGTTCGGGCGATTCCGAACCGTGCAGCTGCAGCGCGTTCAGCTTGGCTGCCACCAGTGCGTCGGCGATGACAGCATCATCCGCATCGACGAACAAACCGACCATGGCGATCTGGCCAGCTGCGCGCGATGTCAAAGCGCCCGCGACATTCGACGTAACCGCACGGGGCGACGCTGGATAGAACACCAACCCGGCATAGTCCGCCCGCGCCGCGATGGTCGCATCGAGCGCCTCGGGTGTGCTGATCCCGCAAATCTTGATTTTCGCGGGCATGCGGTCAGTCGGGGTTCTGGATCAGCCGCACCAGCGTGCAGTCGGGATCGATCAGGTAGCCGATCCTCAGGCCGCTCGCCTCCAGTTGCGGAGCTTTGAAGCGCGGCCAGCCGGTGCTTTTTTCCTCGGCTCCCGCCGCGTTCACCAATGCCACCATGGCATCGAGATCATCCAACCGCAGGCAACAGCCGAACGAGCTCGTAGCTGGGTCGAGGTCAGGATAGGGGAAGAATTCGAGCTGCAAACCGCCGCGCTGCAGGATCATCCAGCCGCGATCCTTCCAACTCGTCGCAAAGCCCAGCTTCGCATAAAACGCCTCTGTCACATCGAAATCGCGCGATGGCAGATTGGGGGTGACGTGGTCAGCCATGGCTCAGCGCAGCTTGTCGGCCATGCGGGCCGTATGAGTGATTGCGGCGCGGCTATCGGGGGCGGAATGGCTCATCACGATCATGCTGGCCTTGGGGAACGCCGCACCAAACGCGCGCGCTGACGCGGCGTAGTGCTCAGTGTCGGCATCACCGAGATTGCCGAGCGACTTGGCCTTGCTGTCCTTGATCAGGCAGCCACCAAAAGCGATGTCGGTGCCGTCGATCCCAACGGTGATATTGTCACTGGTGTGGCCGGGGCCGGGGTAAAATACCTTGAGCGGGCCAAAGTTGGGCGCGGTTGCTGGTTCGACCCAGCCATTGGCGGCGAAAGTCAGGCTGTGTTGCGCCGCAACCATCCCCTCTTGCGGGGCAAGCTGGTTCGACAACGCATTGGCATAAGTCGCAATCCCCGCCGCATGCAGCGCGTCCATACCGCCCATCTTGTCCTGATGCGCGTGAGTCACCACCGCCAGCGCGACCGGCAGGTTGATCTCCTGCTTGATCCAGTTGAGGATCTGGGCGGTCTGGTCATCGGTCCAGGCGGTATCGACCACCAGCACGCGGCCGCCATCCCTGACGATCAAACCGTTGGAAGCGACTGCCCCGAAACCCGGCATGTCGAGATAGGAAGTGTGCTGCCAGACATTCGGTGCGAGCTGGCGGAAAACCAGATCGCCAAACCGTTGGTCGCCAGTTTCCATTTGCTGGCCAATCGTCGGGCGGATTTCACCGGGCATGCACCCGCTCAGCATCAATGCAGCGGCTAATGCGGTGCTCAGCTTCGCGACCGGGTGCATAATATTGGGCAATTCCATCAAGTTTTCCTTTTATTCAGCATTAAAAACCCCGCAAATGCGAGGCCTAGTAAATAGATGATCTTAATTTGGTTCACTGTAGCAAAAATATGGGGCGAATTCAAACATGAGGTGCGACAGTTTCAAAAGCCATATGATAATCAACAAGCTGAGCAAATTTCTCTAATGGTGTAAGCCAATCTGGTAATGACTCCAATTTACTGATAGTGTTTTATGTTCAGATAGTGCCCGATGACTTTGTCATGCAGCTCCACCGATTTTGAGAACGACAGGGACTTCCTGCCCAGCCTTGCCAGATGCTGTCTCAGATTCAGGTTGTGTCGCTCAATTCGCTGCGTGTAACGCTTACTGATGACGTGCAGTTTTCCCTTCAGACGTGACTCATACATCGGCCAGCCGTCCGTCATCCATACCACCACGTCAAAAACTGACAGCAGGCTCAGAAGACGCTCCAGTGTGGCCATAGTGCGTTCACCGAAAACGTGGGCTACCACCGCCCTGCGTATCCTGTCATACGCGTAAAACAGCCAGCGCTGACGTGATTTTGCACCGACGTAGCCCCATTGCTCGTCCATCTCCGCACAGACAATGACATCACTGCCCGGCTGTATCCGGGAGGTTACTGACTGCGGCCTGAGTTTTTTAAATGGCGCAAAATGGTGTTGAGGCCCACGCCCATTAGTCGTGCGGTGGCACGGCAACCGACGCCGTTCATAGCCATATCAATGATTTTCTGGTGTGTACCGGGCTGAGAAGCGGCATAAGTGAAGGTGAGCTGCCATGTTTTACGGCAGTGAGAGCAGAGATAACGTTGATGCCCGGCAGTACTTTTGCCATTACGCATCACGCCTTCAGTAGCGGAACAGGAGGGACAGCAGACGGAGACTGAAGCCACGGGAGCACCTCAAAAACACCATTATACACTAAATCAGCAAGTTGGTAGCATCACCAAAAATGTCTGGTATAATAAGAATATCATCAATAAAATTGAGTGTTGCTCTGTGGATAACTTGCAGAGTTTATTAAGTATCATTGCAGCAAAGATGAAATCAATGATTTATCAAAAATGATTGAAAGGTGGTTGTAAATAATGTTACAATGTGTGAGAAGCAGTCTAAATTCTTCGTGAAATAGTGATTTTTGAAGCTAATAAAAAACACACGTGGAATTTAGGATTAAAATAATCCTTTTTCACAGACCATATATGAAAACCAACGATAATTATATCGAAGAAGTAACAGCCAAAGTACTCACAAGTGGTAAATACTCCACACTTTATCCACCAACTGTACGACGTGTAACTGAGAGGCTTTTCGATCGATACCCTCCCAAGCAGCTAGAGAAGGAGGTTCGCAAGAAATTGCATCAAGCATATGGTGCTTATATTGGTGGGATCGATGGGAAAAGGTTGGAGAAGAAGATTGAGAAGATAATTCATGAGATACCAAATCCAACTACGGATGAAGCAACTCGTACGGAGTGGGAAAAAGAGATCTGCCTGAAAATATTGAACTTGCACACTTCAACAAATGAGCGAACGGTGGCTTACGATGAGCTTTACCAAAAGATCTTTGAGGTAACAGGGGTTCCAACAAGTATCACCGATGCAGGTTGCGCTTTGAATCCATTTTCTTTTCCATTCTTTACGGAGGCTGGCATGCTTGGGCAATACATAGGTTTCGATCTTGATAAAGGTATGATCGAAGCGATCGAACACTCGTTGAGAACGCTTAACGCCCCAGAGGGTATTGTTGTCAAACAGGGAGATATATTATCCGATCCGTCAGGCGAGAGTGATCTTCTACTTATGTTCAAGCTATATACTCTACTCGATCGGCAGGAAGAGGCCTCTGGTTTGAAAATTCTTCAAGAGTGGAAATACAAAAATGCTGTGATCTCTTTTCCTATTAAAACTATAAGTGGGAGAGATGTTGGGATGGAAGAGAATTACACTGTTAAGTTCGAGAATGATCTTGTTGGGTCAGATCTGAGAATCATGCAAAAATTGAAATTAGGAAACGAGATGTATTTTATCGTATCGAGATTGTAACTTTAGGGTGGAGAAGATTTTTCTTTGAGGTGTATAATACGTAAGTCGTGCATGTGTAACTTCCGCCTCTACGAAGGCAAATTCTAACACACCTCGCCTAGCTATAAGGATCCAAACCACTACAGTGAGTACAAAATTCCTTAAAAATACATTTGCTATTTTCTGGCTTGACTCTAGCCTTGCAATAGTACCTCCCATACAAGACAAATAACGCCGTAACTCGGTACCAATCTTTTTTCGGATACAGCTTTTGTAGCGCGATTGCGACCTTCCTAGGGTCACGACTATCCGTGAAACCAAGTCTCCTCGAAACTCGCATCACATGAGTGTCTGCTCCCACTCCCTGATTCGCTTGATACATACTATTCAAATATACATTAGCAGTCTTCAATCCGACGCCTGGGATTTCGATCAATTTTTCTACACTCCTAGGAACTCGGCCGTGAAACCTAGTTTTCACAACCTTAGCCGCATTTACAATATTCTTAGATTTAGTGCGATAGTAATTTATAGAGCTTAATATCTTCTCTACCTCTCCGACTTCCGCCTCCGAAAGTGAAGCCGGATCAGGATATTTAGCGAATAGATTATGAGTCACTTTATTCACCTGCAAATCAGTCGTCTGAGCTGATAAAATGATGCAAAGAAGAAATTGGAAATCTGTTTCCCAGTTCCTCAACTCTGAGCTACTATCCGGAAAAAGCTTTTCCATCTCTTCTAATACATATTTTGCACGCGTTTTCTTGTTCACAGTAGGATTATACATTAGTTAATATTAATTTTTAGAAGATGAAAGAATTTAATGTGAGTTCGAAAGGTAACAGTGACAAGAATGATGGTAAAAACTTTAAAATTCTCCTGAAATCGACCGGGTGGCGACATGCCCCTGACGGGACGTGGCGGCCATCCCGTGGGTTGGAGAAAAGAGGCATCGATGCCCCGGTGGGCAGCGTTCGCCGGTGAGATGCCGAGGCGAACTGGCGGGTGGCGCGGGGGGAACCCACGGCAGCCTTGACACCCTGGCTGCGGGCTGCTGCCGATACGTCGGCAATGCAGGAGGGAGAATGGCGCGGCCCGCAGGCTGCGTCGCCGATCAATCCGAAGCGGTCGAGCCCGTCTTGTGCAGGCACTGCACCAGGCGCTGGCCCAGCCATGCCATGCACGGGACGGCCATGGAGTTGCCGATTGCTTTGTAGCGCGGCGCATCCGCGGCGGGCTTGCCGCGGTAGGGGATCAGCGTGTAGTCATCGGGCATGCCTTGCAGCCGCTCGCACTCCGTCGGCATCAGCCGCCGCACCCGCCAGTGCGACCAGTCGCCGGGGCCGGGGTCGTTCCAGTCGTAGCGGAAATGCGCCTCGAAGTCGGGGGCCAGCACATGGGGCTTGTCCGCGCCGCCGCCGCTGGTACGCAGTGTGGCCGCTACGCTGCCGCCCAGCTCCGCTGCAAGGCCCTGCTCGCGGCCGCGCAGAGACACGCAGGCCACCATCGGCACGCCGTAGCCCGGCTTGCCGTTGGACAGCACGGTGCAAGCCACCTGGCCATGGCCCGACTCGAAGCGCACTTCACCACGGTTGTTCTGCGCGAAAGCGATGGCGGGTACGACACCGGCGTTCGCATGGCTGTTGCGATGCCCGCCGGCGCGCAGCTGTAAAAACGCAGAAGTGGATGTCCCGCCGCAACACTGGGCGTCCCTGAGTTTGCTCAGTTGTGATGTCCCCGCTATCGCGATGGGCAGCAAGAAGGCGAGCGGTGCGCTCCTCAGGGTCTGTGAAGGGCGCACACTAGGGGTCCCGCCGCAACGCCTCCGGACCGAGTGGTCCCGTCTGAAGCCTACGAGGCGGCGACTGAAATCCTGCGGACCGCCGCCAAGCCATTCGCGCTGGCGCATGTGTTGGCTCTCTCTCCTCCATTACACCGTGTGGCCGTAAAGGCGTAGGCGTCGGACCGGTGTGGCCGGGCGGTCGGGTGTTGTGGTAGTTGGACTGCGTGAACTCCCAAGCCGACAACTTTGACGACGACCAGGAAGCGACCGCCGAGGGCATTGCCGACATTGAGGCAGGCCGGACTATCAGCCACGAGGCTGTGAAAGCCTGGCTATTGTCGTGGGGAACGCCGAACGAACTGCCGCCCCCCAAGGTTGGCGATTAGCTGACGGCAACATCGGAAGGCATGTCGCTGAGCTACCCTTTTGGCGGCCCCCAAGCACCTCATGCGACCCCTTTTGGCGTAGGCCGATGCGAGCGTCTCCTTGGAGGCATCGCATGCAGCAAGGCACATTATTCACCCGGCGGACGGTCGAGCGACATTTTCGCAAACATCAAGCTCGCTGCCCGCCGGAATACCGCGAGATCCTCATCGAACGGATTCTGGCCAAACGGTGGACAGAAGCCTCGCTAGGCAAGGTCGTCGGCATTGTGGCCTCAACCTTCGCCCGCCACCAACTTACCGACTACGATCGACTTTTGGCGATCTCCGGTATGGCTCGCGCCGAGGCGCGGTTAATTGTCAGCCGCGAAGTAAGCGACATTCTAGAAAGCTGGCGCAGCACCGCGCTCCCCTAGCCAAATCGGTGGAGCGAGCCGCGCGCACGCTTATCCGCCGGTGCATGGCTATGCACCCCCGCCCCGTCCCAGCGCCCAATGCGCTAGGAGTAGCTTAAGCACTCCGCTGGCATCGTCGAGACATGGATGCCGTCGCTGCAACTCGCGACTAGGAGCTCGGATCTCAGGACGAAGGTCTCCGCGAATGTCCGGTCGATCCGCGCGACGTCCCAGGCGGGCGTTCCCTTGGCGGACATCCACGCCGCAGCGTCGTGCATCAGCCGCACAACCTCGTCGATATCACCCGAGCAGGCGACCCGAACGTTCGGAGGCTCCTCGCTGTCCATTCGCTCCCCTGGCGCGGTATGAACCGCCGCCTCATAGTGCAGTTTGATCCTGACGAGCCCAGCATGTCTGCGCCCACCTTCGCGGAACCTGACCAGGTCCGCTAGCGGGCGGCCGGAAGGTGAATGCTAGGCATGATCTAACCCTCGGTCTCTGGCGTCGCGACTGCGAAATTTCGCGAGGGTTTCCGAGAAGGTGATTGCGCTTCGCAGATCTCCAGGCGCGTGGGTGCGGACGTAGTCAGCGCCATTGCCGATCGCGTGAAGTTCCGCCGCAAGGCTCGCTGGACCCAGATCCTTTACAGGAAGGCCAACGGTGGCGCCCAAGAAGGATTTCCGCGACACCGAGACCAATAGCGGAAGCCCCAACGCCGACTTCAGCTTTTGAAGGTTCGACAGCACGTGCAGCGATGTTTCCGGTGCGGGGCTCAAGAAAAATCCCATCCCCGGATCGAGGATGAGCCGGTCGGCAGCGACCCCGCTCCGTCGCAAGGCGGAAACCCGCGCCTCGAAGAACCGCACAATCTCGTCGAGCGCGTCTTCGGGTCGAAGGTGACCGGTGCGGGTGGCGATGCCATCCCGCTGCGCTGAGTGCATAACCACCAGCCTGCAGTCCGCCTCAGCAATATCGGGATAGAGCGCAGGGTCAGGAAATCCTTGGATATCGTTCAGGTAGCCCACGCCGCGCTTGAGCGCATAGCGCTGGGTTTCCGGTTGGAAGCTGTCGATTGAAACACGGTGCATCTGATCGGACAGGGCGTCTAAGAGCGGCGCAATACGTCTGATCTCATCGGCCGGCGATACAGGCCTCGCGTCCGGATGGCTGGCGGCCGGTCCGACATCCACGACGTCTGATCCGACTCGCAGCATTTCGATCGCCGCGGTGACAGCGCCGGCGGGGTCTAGCCGCCGGCTCTCATCGAAGAAGGAGTCCTCGGTGAGATTCAGAATGCCGAACACCGTCACCATGGCGTCGGCCTCCGCAGCGACTTCCACGATGGGGATCGGGCGAGCAAAAAGGCAGCAATTATGAGCCCCATACCTACAAAGCCCCACGCATCAAGCTTTTGCCCATGAAGCAACCAGGCAATGGCTGTAATTATGACGACGCCGAGTCCCGACCAGACTGCATAAGCAACACCGACAGGGATGGATTTCAGAACCAGAGAAAGAAAATAAAATGCGATGCCATAACCGATTATGACAACGGCGGAAGGGGCAAGCTTAGTAAAGCCCTCGCTAGATTTTAATGCGGATGTTGCGATTACTTCGCCAACTATTGCGATAACAAGAAAAAGCCAGCCTTTCATGATATATCTCCCAATTTGTGTAGGGCTTATTATGCACGCTTAAAAATAATAAAAGCAGACTTGACCTGATAGTTTGGCTGTGAGCAATTATGTGCTTAGTGCATCTAACGTTTGACATGAGGGGCGGCCAAGGGCGCCAGCCCTTGGACGTCCCCCTCGATGGAAGGGTTAGGCATCACTGCGTGTTCGCTCGAATGCCTGGCGTGTTTGAACCATGTACACGGCTGGACCATCTGGGGTGGTTACGGTACCTTGCCTCTCAAACCCCGCTTTCTCGTAGCATCGGATCGCTCGCAAGTTGCTCGGCGACGGGTCCGTTTGGATCTTGGTGACCTCGGGATCATTGAACAGCAACTCAACCAGAGCTCGAACCAGCTTGGTTCCCAAGCCTTTGCCCAGTTGTGATGCATTCGCCAGTAACTGGTCTATTCCGCGTACTCCTGGATCGGTTTCTTCTTCCCACCATCCGTCCCCGCTTCCAAGAGCAACGTACGACTGGGCATACCCAATCGGCTCTCCATTCAGCATTGCAATGTATGGAGTGACGGACTCTTGCGCTAAAACGCTTGGCAAGTACTGTTCCTGTACGTCAGCAAGTGTCGGGCGTGCTTCTTCTCCGCCCCACCACTCGACGATATGAGATCGATTTAGCCACTCATAGAGCATCGCAAGGTCATGCTCAGTCATGAGGCGCAGTGTGACGGAATCGTTGCTGTTGGTCACGATGCTGTGTATTGTGTTTTTCATAATAAGTATTGGTTTGGTAAAGGGCTTAATTTTAACGGCTAACAATTAATGAGGCTCCGGGTTCGCCCAACTTTGTTTTAGGGCGACTGCCCTGCTGCGTAACATCGTTGCTGCTCCATAACATCAAACATCGACCCACGGCGTAACGCGCTTGCTGCTTGGATGCCCGAGGCATAGACTGTACAAAAAAACAGTCATAACAAGCCATGAAAACCGCCACTGCGCCGTTACCACCGCTGCGTTCGGTCAAGGTTCTGGACCAGTTGCGTGAGCGCATACGCTACTTGCATTACAGTTTACGAACCGAACAGGCTTATGTCCACTGGGTTCGTGCCTTCATCCGTTTCCACGGTGTGCGTCACCCGGCAACCTTGGGCAGCAGCGAAGTCGAGGCATTTCTGTCCTGGCTGGCGAACGAGCGCAAGGTTTCGGTCTCCACGCATCGTCAGGCATTGGCGGCCTTGCTGTTCTTCTACGGCAAGGTGCTGTGCACGGATCTGCCCTGGCTTCAGGAGATCGGAAGACCTCGGCCGTCGCGGCGCTTGCCGGTGGTGCTGACCCCGGATGAAGTGGTTCGCATCCTCGGTTTTCTGGAAGGCGAGCATCGTTTGTTCGCCCAGCTTCTGTATGGAACGGGCATGCGGATCAGTGAGGGTTTGCAACTGCGGGTCAAGGATCTGGATTTCGATCACGGCACGATCATCGTGCGGGAGGGCAAGGGCTCCAAGGATCGGGCCTTGATGTTACCCGAGAGCTTGGCACCCAGCCTGCGCGAGCAGCTGTCGCGTGCACGGGCATGGTGGCTGAAGGACCAGGCCGAGGGCCGCAGCGGCGTTGCGCTTCCCGACGCCCTTGAGCGGAAGTATCCGCGCGCCGGGCATTCCTGGCCGTGGTTCTGGGTTTTTGCGCAGCACACGCATTCGACCGATCCACGGAGCGGTGTCGTGCGTCGCCATCACATGTATGACCAGACCTTTCAGCGCGCCTTCAAACGTGCCGTAGAACAAGCAGGCATCACGAAGCCCGCCACACCGCACACCCTCCGCCACTCGTTCGCGACGGCCTTGCTCCGCAGCGGTTACGACATTCGAACCGTGCAGGATCTGCTCGGCCATTCCGACGTCTCTACGACGATGATTTACACGCATGTGCTGAAAGTTGGCGGTGCCGGAGTGCGCTCACCGCTTGATGCGCTGCCGCCCCTCACTAGTGAGAGGTAGGGCAGCGCAAGTCAATCCTGGCGGATTCACTACCCCTGCGCGAAGGCCATCGGTGCCGCATCGAACGGCCGGTTGCGGAAAGTCCTCCCTGCGTCCGCTGATGGCCGGCAGCAGCCCGTCGTTGCCTGATGGATCCAACCCCTCCGCTGCTATAGTGCAGTCGGCTTCTGACGTTCAGTGCAGCCGTCTTCTGAAAACGACACCATGTGCAAACGATGTCAGAATAGAGTTAAATTTCCTATTGATTGACATATTCCGTCAAAGGTAATAGATTTCATCCTGACACTTTTGCCTTTGGAGGCATCTTGCAAGGTCAACGCATCGGCTATGTCCGCGTCAGCAGCTTCGACCAGAACCCGGAACGGCAATTGGAGGGTGTTCAGGTGGCGCGGGTGTTCACCGACAAGGCTTCTGGCAAGGACACCCAGCGTCCCGAGCTGGAAAGGCTGCTGGCCTTCGTCCGCGAGGGCGACACCGTGGTGGTGCATAGCATGGACAGGCTGGCACGCAACCTTGATGACCTGCGCCGCATCGTCCAAGGGCTGACACAACGGGGCGTGCGCATGGAGTTCGTCAAAGAAGGGCTGAAGTTCACCGGCGAGGACTCACCGATGGCCAATCTGATGCTGTCGGTCATGGGAGCCTTCGCTGAGTTCGAGCGCGCCCTGATCCGCGAACGTCAGCGCGAGGGAATCGTGCTGGCCAAGCAGCGCGGTGCCTACCGGGGACGAAAGAAATCGCTGAACAGCGAACAAATTGCCGAGTTGAAACGGCGAGTTGCGGCAGGCGACCAAAAAACCTTGGTGGCCCGTGACTTCGGCATCAGCCGCGAAACCTTGTACCAGTACCTGCGGGAAGACTGACCATGCCACGCCGCTCAATCCTGTCCGCCACCGAGCGCGAAAGCCTGCTGGCACTGCCAGATGCCAAAGACGAACTGATACGGCACTACACGTTCAACGAAACCGACCTGTCGGTGATCCGTCAGCGTCGCGGCGCCGCGAATCGATTGGGCTTCGCTGTGCAGCTTTGCTACTTGCGATTCCCTGGCACCTTTTTGGGCGTCGATGAGCCTCCGTTTCCGCCCCTGTTGCGCATGGTGGCCGCGCAACTCAAGATGCCAGTGGAAAGTTGGAGCGAGTACGGCCAGCGCGAACAGACACGGCGGGAGCACTTGGTCGAGCTGCAAACGGTTTTTGGGTTCAAGCCCTTCACCATGAGCCACTATCGGCAAGCCGTGCATACATTGACCGAGCTGGCCTTGCAGACCGACAAAGGCATCGTGCTGGCGAGCGCACTTGTCGAGAATCTGCGGCGGCAGAGCATTATCCTGCCCGCCATGAATGCCATCGAGCGCGCAAGCGCCGAGGCCATCACCCGTGCCAACCGACGCATTTACGCGGCGCTGACCGATTCTTTGTTATCACCCCACCGTCAGCGCCTGGACGAACTTCTCAAGCGCAAGGACGGCAGTAAAGTGACGTGGCTGGCATGGCTGCGCCAGTCGCCTGCCAAACCGAACTCTCGCCACATGCTCGAACATATTGAGCGCCTGAAATCCTGGCAAGCACTTGATCTGCCCGCAGGCATCGAGCGGCAGGTTCACCAGAACCGCCTGCTCAAAATCGCTCGTGAAGGTGGCCAGATGACGCCTGCTGATCTGGCAAAGTTCGAGGTGCAACGACGCTATGCCACGCTGGTAGCGCTGGCCATCGAAGGCATGGCCACCGTCACCGATGAAATCATCGACCTTCACGATCGCATCATCGGCAAGCTGTTCAACGCGGCCAAGAACAAGCATCAGCAGCAGTTCCAGGCTTCCGGCAAGGCGATCAACGACAAGGTGCGGATGTATGGGCGCATCGGTCAAGCGTTGATTGAGGCCAAGCAAAGCGGCAGCGATCCGTTCGCCGCCATCGAGGCCGTTATGCCCTGGGACACCTTCGCCGCCAGCGTCACCGAAGCGCAAACATTGGCGCGGCCTGCCGACTTTGATTTCCTGCACCACATCGGTGAAAGCTATGCCACGCTACGCCGCTACGCGCCGCAGTTCCTGGGCGTGCTCAAATTGCGGGCTGCGCCCGCCGCCAAGGGTGTGCTCGATGCCATCGACATGCTGCGCGGCATGAACAGCGACAGCGCGCGCAAGGTGCCCGCCGATGCGCCAACCGCATTCATCAAGCCGCGCTGGGCAAAGCTGGTTCTGACCGACGACGGCATCGACCGGCGTTACTACGAGTTATGCGCCCTGTCGGAGCTGAAGAACGCGCTGCGCTCCGGTGATGTCTGGGTGCAGGGTTCTCGCCAGTTCAAGGACTTCGACGAATACCTGGTGCCGGTCGAGAAGTTCGCCACTTTGAAGCTGGCCAGCGAATTGCCGCTGGCAGTGGCCACCGACTGCGACCAATACCTGCATGACCGGTTGGAATTGTTGGAGGCGCAACTCGCCACAGTCAACCGCATGGCTGCGGCCAACGACTTACCGGATGCCATCATCACCACCGCGTCAGGCCTGAAGATCACGCCGCTGGACGCGGCAGTACCAGACGCCGCGCAAGCCATGATCGACCAGACAGCTATGCTGCTGCCGCACCTCAAAATCACCGAGTTGCTGATGGAGGTCGATGAATGGACGGGCTTCACCCGCCACTTCACACACCTGAAGACCAGCGACACGGCCAAGGACAAAACCTTGCTGTTGACGACGATCCTGGCCGACGCGATCAACCTGGGTCTGACCAAAATGGCCGAGTCCTGCCCTGGCACCACCTACGCCAAGCTGTCTTGGCTGCAAGCCTGGCACATCCGCGATGAAACCTATTCGACGGCGCTGGCCGAGCTGGTGAATGCGCAGTTTCGGCAACCCTTCGCCGGCAACTGGGGTGACGGCACCACGTCATCGTCGGACGGCCAGAACTTCAGAACCGGCAGCAAAGCAGAAAGCACTGGTCATATCAACCCGAAGTATGGAAGCAGTCCAGGACGGACTTTCTACACCCATATCTCCGACCAGTACGCGCCCTTCAGTGCCAAGGTGGTCAACGTGGGCATTCGTGATTCAACTTACGTGCTTGATGGCCTGCTGTACCACGAGTCGGACTTGCGCATCGAGGAACACTACACCGACACGGCAGGCTTCACCGATCACGTGTTTGGCTTGATGCATTTGCTGGGATTTCGCTTCGCGCCGCGTATCCGTGACTTGGGCGAAACCAAGCTATTCATCCCCAAGGGCGATGCCGCCTATGACGCGCTCAAGCCGATGATTAGCAGCGACAGGCTGAACATCAAGCAAATACGCGCCCATTGGGATGAAATTCTGCGGCTGGCCACCTCCATCAAGCAAGGCACGGTAACGGCTTCGCTGATGCTGCGCAAACTCGGCAGCTACCCGCGCCAGAACGGCTTGGCCGTGGCGTTGCGCGAGCTGGGGCGCATCGAGCGCACGCTGTTCATTTTGGATTGGCTGCAAAGCGTGGAGCTGCGCCGCCGCGTCCATGCGGGGCTGAATAAGGGCGAGGCGCGCAACGCGCTGGCCAGGGCGGTCTTCTTCTACCGATTGGGTGAAATCCGCGACCGCAGTTTTGAGCAGCAGCGCTACCGGGCCAGCGGCCTCAATCTGGTGACGGCGGCCATCGTGTTGTGGAACACGGTATATCTGGAGCGTGCCACCAGTGCTTTGCGTGGCAACGGCACGGCGCTGGACGACACATTGTTGCAATATCTGTCGCCGCTGGGGTGGGAGCACATCAACCTGACCGGCGATTACCTATGGCGCAGCAGCGCCAAGGTCGGTGCGGGGAAGTTTAGGCCATTGCGACCGCTGCCACCGGCTTAGCGTGCTTTATTTAATGAGATGGTCACTCCCTCCTTCCCGGTACTATGCTGAGGATAGGCTTTCATTCGGAGAACTATCATGGAAAACATTGCGCTCATTGGTATCGATCTGGGTAAAAACTCTTTCCATATTCATTGCCAAGATCGTCGCGGCAAGGCTGTTTACCGTAAAAAATTTACACGGCCAAAGTTAATCGAATTTTTGGCGACATGCCCCGCTACAACCATCGCAATGGAAGCCTGTGGTGGCTCTCACTTTATGGCACGCAAGTTGGAAGAGTTGGGGCATTTTCCTAAGCTGATATCACCACAATTTGTCCGTCCATTCGTTAAAAGTAACAAAAACGACTTTGTCGACGCCGAAGCTATTTGTGAAGCTGCATCGCGTCCGTCTATGCGTTTTGTACAGCCCAGAACTGAATCTCAGCAGGCAATGCGTGCGCTGCATCGTGTCCGTGAATCCCTGGTTCAGGATAAGGTAAAAACAACCAATCAGATGCATGCTTTTCTGCTGGAATTTGGCATCAGCGTTCCACGAGGAGCTGCCGTTATTAGCCGACTGAGTACCCTTCTTGAGGACAATAGTTTGCCTCTATACCTCAGCCAGTTATTGCTGAAATTACAACAGCATTATCACTATCTTGTTGAGCAGATTAAAGATTTGGAATCCCAGTTGAAACGAAAGTTGGACGAAGATGAGATTGGACAGCGCTTGCTGAGCATTCCCTGCGTCGGAACACTGACAGCGAGTACTATTTCAACTGAGATTGGCGACGGGAAGCAGTACGCCAGCAGTCGTGACTTTGCGGCGGCAACAGGGCTAGTGCCTCGACAGTACAGCACGGGAGGTCGGACGACATTGCTGGGAATTAGTAAGCGAGGTAACAAAAAGATCCGAACTTTGTTGGTTCAATGTGCCAGGGTATTCATACAAAAACTGGAACACCAGTCTGGCAAATTGGCCGATTGGGTCAGGGATCTACTGTGTAGGAAAAGCAACTTTGTCGTCACTTGTGCTCTGGCAAACAAGCTGGCCAGAATAGCCTGGGCCCTAACGGCACGACAGCAAACTTATGTAGCATAACGGCAGAAATACACCGGTTTAAAGAATCACTGATCTGGTTTTGCGAATACTGATATTGATGATACTAACGGCCCACCGGCCTGTTGAGGAACCTGTAAAACGGAAAGGCTCATTGAAGCCGTATATTTTCTGGAGGTTCATCAGGCGCGGAACTCATCGAGGCGCGGGAATAAAATCCCATTCAGACGCCGGATAGATTCAAGCAAGCCAATTTATCGTCAAAATCGGTGTTGCAAAAACGGGAGTGACCATAGATTCCGTTTTCTGAGACGACCCCTACAATACCGACACCGATGGCTGTTACGGCGACCTTACGCAGGTCTTCACCGATAGCTCCCAGAGTCTTCTTGTCAGGAGAGAAAAGACGCACAAACCACGTCTTAATACGCAAAAACTTTTTCATGATTACCTCCATAGTTGAAGAGGAGGCGAATCATGCCTGAGAGGGCATGAACACCCCCTCAGGGTTAAAGTTTTAGGCAGACAAAGCTGTTGGCTTCGCCTTGTTCATCTTCATTGAGTTAATGATCTTCGTCGCTTCATCAGCAAACGGGCCAGTAACTTGGATAGGCTCCCTTCTTGCGAAGGAGGCTGTCACCATCATTCTCTGGCCGTGCATCAGATGACGATACCGAGACCGCATAAGCTCAACGTAGGCCGCAGAGTCCCCCTCCCACCCCTCAGGGGGAGAGAAGGGGCACACCGCGTCGTTACCAGGCGTTGTATCAACCTTCGAGACATCAATGACGGCCATACTCAGCTCTCCTTCTCGCAATGAAATCGCGCAGGTAGCGAGCATTCGGGAAACCGAGGCTTCCCTGACTCATCAGGACATCGTTCCAGTCAATCCCTTTCGCTCTGGGCGGGATCGGGAGCTTAGGCAGCAGGACGTACACACGAATGCCGCGCTTCTCCAGCTTGGCTTTCAGCACGTTCGCTGACTTCTCCCCAGTCACAGACTTATCTTTGTCAGCCCAGATCAGTACGGTGTGAACACCTTCTGGAACCTCGAAGGACTCCATTAGGGTGGCATTGACCGTTGACCAAACCGGGATTTGAGTGACTCGATAAGCTGACAGAGCTGTTTCCAGCCCTTCTGCAACACCCAGGATACCCTCAGTCGGTTCACCGAGGCGGATGGCCGCGCCATTGACATCCAAACCGTCAGGAATGGGCATCATCTTTTTGGCGTTGCCGACCTTGGCTTTTTTACCGTTTTGGGTGAGATAGGTGCGGTGGAGCGTTACCAGGTTGCCTTCCACATCTCGGATAGCGCAGACGATAGCCGGGAATTTCCCAACTTCATTGCCATCTTCGTCGTAGTAGGCCATAGCCGGATTGAACCGCAGACAGTCTGTTTTTTCTACTTCATCAACTTTGAACAGCAGCTCGCGGTTTTTGAAGTACAGACGCATTGGCTCAGTCACATGACTGGAGAACGGCAAACACTCGTTCCATACCTTCTCGATTTTCTCACGGAGACGAGCACTGTAAGCGCGTTCGCGCTCCATTCTCTTCTCCATTTCTTCTTGGAGCTCAAGCAACCAAGGCTTAGGTTGTTCACGAAACATCGGAACAACTTTCGGCTTATTTTCGCTGCTTTGCTCTTCCGGTTGTGTGGCCGCAGGTTGTACTTGCGGTGCCGGAGTTTCTACCTTGCGGTTGACCACAGGGGCCGACTCAACATGGTGACTCACCGGCTCAACACCACCGTTCGAGCGAGCGCGGAACTGCGTTACCGTAGCGCCGCGACGTTCCACCAGCCAGGTGTTGCGATGCGTTTGCATAGGTTGTTCTCTCACAACATTCCCCTGCTCGTCCTTAACTTCAACGACGACAGTTACAGGCTCGCGCCCGAGGTTTGTCATGACGATCTCATCCCCATACTTGGCTTCACTTTCACCAATGGCTCTTTCAAGATCCACGCCCCAGATGGTGCGTTCCAAACCGCTCTTGTCACGGATGAAGGCAAAGTAGCTGAGCTCGTTGTCTTCGTTATGCTCATAAGGAGCTTTACCGTGGGCAATCAGAGTACCGGCAATGGATTTTTTACGATTCTTGGAATCGAGAACCTTGTTATTCACCTTCATAGGCTCTTGCTGAACAGGCGCTTTGGCCTGGACAGGAGCTCGTGTCGGTGCAGCGGCTTGTTGATACTGGGGTTGCTCTTTCTCAACGCCCAGATAATCACCAACCTCGCTCAGGCACTGTTTAAAGTCCCAGTTATTGAGCCACATCAGCAGCTCAAAACCATCATGATTGGCACCGCATGTATTGCATACGCCGCCACCAGTCAGGTGGGCATCCTTGAACAGTCGGAAGCCATCTTTCCCGCCGTGGATAGGACAAGAAACATGACGACCAGGTTTACGGAGAGCTGGTTCAAGATGGGGCGCTAGGGCCGCCAGGATGAATAGCCAGTTTCCGTTTGCAGCTTCACGAACGGTGTCAGCTTTGTAGTAAGACATAGGTTTTCTCCTTAGCGTGAACCCCAGCATCGAGGCTTCCTTAAACCCCCGTCGCCAGGGTTTTAAGGAAACCCCGACACCGGGAGAATGTGCCAAGGAGGCTCCCCAGCCGGGGAGTTCTCCCCGGCGAGGGGTTTAAAAAGGTCGCCCCCGAAACGGAGGCGAATTTTGTGAATATCACAAGCACAAATGAGCGCCCTCTTCCGAGGCCATCATGATTGTGACATCTGCGGTTACAGGATCTGACTTAATCACAACCTCAGTGGGTTTGAAAAAGCCATCTACAGTGGGCATGGGGTAATAAAGACGAATCTTTCCCCAATTCTTGTTGTCGGTAAAAGCGACCTTTGTTTGAGCAACACAAAGCTGCAAAAACATGAAAAGGAAGTCTTCTACCGAGTGCTTACCATCTGCACCAAATACTCCATCGACAATTGCCGGGGTCACTGCCACATTGGTCAGGAAACCAGCTTGTTTACCGATGGAAGATTGGTCCACCAGCAGACCATCATTGATGGCTTGTTGACGGATTTGGGCGAGGTCCAATTTAGCTACTTGGTTCATAAGGTGTACTCCAAAGTTAATGGGTACACCTACCCCGTGCGGGGAAGTGTACCCGCATGGGTTATTGAAAGGTCACGGCCAAAGCCGAGCTTTAAGGTTCCGAGTTTTACGCTGGCTGAATGCGCCAAAGAACGGTCGGAGGAAACGAGTCAGCGACACGCTTCACATTCGCGTAAAGAGTGTCCGTAAAGACACGCTCTAAGCGACGACCACCTTGACGATAAACCAACTTAAAGTCTTGGAATTTGTTCATGGATACCTCCAGAAATAACGGGAGGTATCTCCAGCAGGAGATAGACTCCCGCAGGGATTAATAAATTAACGTTAATTTGCTGTTTGTTTTTGGCGACCAGCTATCGCACTTTTCGCTCTCCGAAGAGAACAAAATCTGCTTACTGATGGTATTCACCATGAGTAAGAAGACTTGGGAAGTAAAGCAGGGGTTTCCCCCTGCCTTGTTATGCCGCTTTGAGGTGGCGAGAGAAAAAGTCCCTGGTTTGCTGGATAGCTCCCCGGAGAAGTTCTCGTCTGTAGCCAGCGTAGCTCTTGTCATCACTGGCAACGGTCAAGCCGTGCAGACTCTCTTCACCCAGGACAATCTCGTTTTCACGAGAGAGTACCTCAACACGTAGGCCAAGCACTCGCTCTTTCCCTTCCAGGATAGAACAAATTGTTTGGTCTCTTACTTCGTCATCCCAGTGGCCCATATCGAAATCCCGCTCAGGGAGTTCAGTAACACGCACCAGGTAGTTTTCAGTGGCCCGTTCCCAAACCACTTCATCTTCGCATGGAGAGGCCTCGATCAGCGAGTACCCGTCCGCTTCGAGCTTCTTGGAAAGACTTTTTACATCATCCGCCAGCTCCAGCACAAAGCGTTCCCAGAGGTCTTGCCAGCGCTCGACCATATCCTGGTTAATCCCTTCAATGCCGGTGCCAATCATGGAATCATCATCAGGGAAGATCCCTGTGAAGTCCACGTTGTCGTCGATGTTCATGCAGTTCCAATGGCTGTAGTGATGCCCGTGACTATTCCGAGTAATGGACAGGTCACAGGAACCATATTCGCGGAGGACAGAAAGCATATTCTCAATGTCTTTCTGTGCCATCAGGTTCTTCACGCGGCTGACAGCATCCACTTGGCCGGGCTCAGTGCTGAATAGGCGATTCATGAGAGCTTTGACGTCATCAACGCTCAAATCCCCGTAGAAGGCTACGCCATCCCCCTGGCAGTATCCGAGACTGTACTCAATCGTCAGATCATCCGGGTATCCACACTTAACCAGTTCGTTTTGAAAATGCTGTTTAATCATTGGTATCTCCTTAATTTCAGAGGGAGACACCATCCCCTCAGGGACCGATGTCCCCCGTGGGGTTAATGTTTGGGTTAAGAAGCCTTGCGGCTTAATTCAGTATCAAATCGAGGACCTTTGAGAACCGCAGTTTTCATAACCTCGAAGTTTCTTGGGTAACGCAGCTTTGAAACTGCGCCAGCTCGGATGTCGGCAGCCTCACTTGGAGAGACTAGCCTTAACCCTTCGCTGGTTTCAGCGTAGAACCAACCGGCATAACGCTCATAGGCATTCTGCTGGTACTGTTCAGTCGCCATATTCTTCCGGATCGCCTCTGTTAAGGCCTCAACAACACCGTCATCTTTCGTGATGATGTTGAAAACATGAGAGACAGTCAGGAAGTTCCCAAAGAAGCAGGCTGCCCCAAGCCAAGGCTGGAACATTTCGCCATTTCGCCCCGTCCTCACCATTGGTTCAAACGGGTATGGGCGATAACAGTGATACTGCTCAAACATCGGGTCAAGAACGTTGTCACCCAGGACATCCAGTAAAGTCTGAATACTGTCCGGGTCTTGGCCTGCCCACTTACTCCCATTGCTGAGAATCAGTGTTTTACCGTCAGTACGCTCCAGAGCTTGTTCAAAGTTAGACATAGTGCATTCCTTTTGGTTAGGACGCACCACACCCTCTCGGGATGATGCGCCCGAGTGGGTTAGTTGAGAAGGCTTAGCCGTCAAGTCCGTAAATTACGGCGGAGCCGGGCTCCATCTCGACAACTTGTGCGCTTCCTTCTTCTATCAGCTCCTGCATGTAACCAGACTCAGCATCCGGATTACGTTCGCAGTGTTCGTCCCAGCGTTTCAAAAGCCCTTCTGTGGCTTGTCCGTGGGTCTCACCAAGGCCGATAAACTCATAGTGTCCTGTGTTTACGATGATCACCACCATAGCTAGTGCTCTCCTACAGGTCACTTGGTACATACAGGTCATCTTTGATGGCAGAAAAATCGACAGGAGACTGGTCCCCATAGGTTCGATTCACGCCACCAGCATCATCGACACTGACAAAAACCGTGCGGAGTAAACCGCTGGGCTTTGCAGGGTAAACGATGCTGACATGCTGACCTTTGTACTGTTCTGACAAAGTGCTTTGAAGCTCATCAACCGAACGGAATTTCCGGTCGCGGCCAAAGTCCTTAATCTTGATGTCGCCAGGGATTGGATTAGTCATCGTTACCCCCTGCCAGCAGTTTATCTACTGAATGGCCGAGTCCGTTACCAAACCATTTGTCCAGAGCGTCGATTTCCGGGAAGTCCGATTTCACCTGAGCAACAACACGTTCCATTTTGCTGAGAGCATCCTGGAACTCAAGGCCATTACCTGCGGCCACCTCAAGTTTGCACTTGATGTAAGCGGAGTAGGTATCACAGGCCTTAACCAGTGATTGTTCATAGCCACCGGGAGCGAAGGCTATGGCGACTGCATCCTGGAGTTCTTCGGGAAGAGTCTGGATGAGTTTGTCCTCTGCGGCCTTTTCCAGTCGTTCAAACTCACGCTGCAAAACAGCGTTTGCTTTCTTGACCGGTGTTACAACATCCGAACAGAGAACCTCGGCTGCATCATGCAACGAAGCATGAGCAAGCATGACTGCCAGATCCACCGACTTCCCTTGCTGAATGGCAATATTGCCAGCCAGGTAGGAAAGCAGGGTAACAACAGCGCTGTGTTCCAACACAGACTCCGGTTGAACAGAGTGCATCAGTGACCAGCGTTTGATCAGGCGTTGGCGCAAGGCCAGAGCTAGAAAGCCGAAATTTGAATTAGACATAGTGCCTCCAAAATTGGTTGGAGGTACACCAAAGCCGACCGGGCCTTGGTGTACCCGGTTGGGTTACTTAGTTATCTCGGGTCAAGCTGCTTAGCTATAGCGAGTAAAAACGGATGGAATGGATGATCTTGCGGGACACCCCCAACAAGCTCACGGGCTAAACCGACTGAGTTTGTAGCCAACACCTCTTTGACGGCCAGAATGATTTCATTGTCGATTTCATCCTGGATCTTTCGTTGTTGGTCCACCAGCCGACTTAACTTGTCTAGGCTCATGCTTCTCTCCTTTGTTTGTGGGAGAGAACCCAGGAGGGGTTTCCTCCCGAGGGGTTAGGTTATTGCTGTTTTGGGCCAGCTACCCCAGATACGCATTTCACAACCTCGTTGCAATACTCGGTTTACCTGGTCAACCAAGTATTCCTTGTTCTGCAATGAAGAGAGGTTGCAAGGCATCTGCATGATCAGCTTTTCAGCTTGCTCGAAGTCGATTTTTTCAATCAACCCCGTGCGGGTATCCACAGAGAATGGAACCACCTGTTGACCGTGGTTAGACCACAACCAATGGGTGATATAGATCGGATTAACGCCAACTTCCGCTGGCACCAATACGCTGCCGCAAGACCGCAACAGCCAGACCAGACGTAAACCATCGAATCGATCCAGAGACTCCACATCGGTAGTGATGTCATCCTGGTAGATTTCAGGCAGCTTATGTTCGGCGGCGAGAGAGATCATTACGGATTTGAGATTGTTCAGATGAGACATGTGTGCTCCTTAAAGTAACTTGGGCACACAGAGCCTGTCAGGCGCAGTGCGCCCTTAGGCTGAGGTTGAATGCTGTTTGTTTTTGGCGACCAGCTATCGCACGTTTCGCCCTCAGAGAGGACAAAATTCACTTTCTCAGCAACCCTCAATGAAGGCCTCTGAGAAAGTGGGAGGGTATTCCCTCCTCACTTTGATTGTTCCACGAGAGCTGTGTGAACAGGAACGCTCAAACTGCCCTTTTCGGGTGCAAAGCTCAAAGACGCATCAACTGCCCCGTCTTTTCAGTTCTTCGACCAGATGTTCAGGCACCTTACTCGCAGTACAGGCCAGCAATACATCGAGGCCTACCGGCTTGTGAAAGCGCTTATTTGACCAGGAATCGCCAACTGATGACTTTGCCCAGTCGATTGCTTGCCCAAGACGGTGGAACTGCCGCCTGCCTGTGTATCCCATACGACTATCCAAAGTAACACCCTGGAACAGTCTCCAGTACATCGGAGGAATGCGCTTAGCAAGCAGTAAAAAAGGCGTCTCCGGCACTGTAGCCCTTCTACCTTTGTTCCGATGATACAAATCCAAAGATGAATGGAATTGGTTCATAGACTCTCCAAATAAAAACGGCCACCCCCGAAGGGATAGCCGTTTGTCGTTTCACTTCCTGTTAAGCTGCAAAAGCAGTCAATGACCGCTCCATCAACTTAAACAGTGTGCGTTGCAGAGCTGCCGCATCATCAATGACAATGTTCTTTTGGAACAGTCCTGACACTGCGGTAGTCTCTACCCCTATGCCGATCACCTCAACATCGCTTCGTTCACAGAGGTCAATCACTGAGCGACATGCCGGGGCGCTTTGAGGCTGCCCGTCAGTCACTACGATCAACATTTTTCGCTCTTCACGGGTCTTGGTGAGTTCAAAAGCTGCATACCACATAGCTTCCGCCATAGGCGTACCGCCAGTTGCTTTGAACCCAAACCGACCGGCCCGATTCTGAACCGTATCTCCATGCTTCACGACACTGAACACTGGCTGGTTCCGGTTGCCACCAAAAAAGGTGACTGCCGGGTTTACGCCGGGTATTGCTTCCAGAGCCATCGAAATAGCCAAGGACGCTTCCCGCGCAATGTCTTGACGCTCCTTTCCATTGGCGGCCTTGTAGGCCATCGAGGAGCTCATATCAACCAGGATGTGAACCGCCGTATTAGGGCGTTTCTTGGCTTCTGGCTTGAGGAATACGCGGGTATCACCCGTCACTACACGATGTAGTTTCCGAGCATCCACACGCTTCCCTGATCGTTGGTTACGGTGAGCAACTCGCTGGCTGGCCTGGACCAATCCGTAGAGCTGCGTTCTTATCTTTGAAGTGGTGCTCTTCACATCCCCTACCAGGCTTTTGCCAACAGCAGGGTTGTCCTGGGTGTTCACAGCAGAGCGAACAGTCATATAGCTACTGTCCCCCTTATCTTGAGCCACCCGGTTGAGCTCGGCTTTAAGTGCATCATGCGCGTCACCACGCAAATCACCGGCACCGGCATTCAGAACCTGCTGGAGCATTTTGGCCGCGTCTTGTTTCGCCGCGTCAGAATTGCCACCAGCCTGGCTTTGTCCTGCCTTGCTGCCACCATCAGTATCCGACTTGCCTTGGTCGCCCTGTCCTTTCGGATCAGATTTCCCGTTAGCATCGTCTTGCTTCTGGTCTTTACCTTGCTGATCACCACCATTGGCATCAGGCCCTTGGTTTTGATCGTTACCACTTCCGCCCTGACTGTTCTGAGGTTGGTTGCCACCAGCATTCTGCTGGTTGTTACCATCCTGACCATTCTGGGGCTTTTGCTCTTCTTTCTCCTTTTCCTCCTCGATCATCTTGATGATTTGGTCGGCCAAGGATGTCACCTCTGCGGTTGACTTAGTGTTCACAGCCTTACGCAGTAAAGCGTTCAGCCGAACAACAACACCCTGAGGGAACACGCGCTCGAATACGGGGGTAGCCGAATCGAGATAGGGTTGAAGGACGGATTGCCCTACAGCCTTGGTTTGCAACCAGTACAAACAAAACCCTGTCAGAATGGAGGCAGGGGCCTCTTTGTCTGTGACGTGCTCGTAATGACCAGCTTGAGCCATATAGCGAGCAACCTCATTCAGGGTCTGCGACGTACCGGGGAAGAGTTCCATCATGGCCCGTTCTATGCGGCAGTCCTCCAAAACGTTGGACAACTCAGCATGAAGACCTCTGCGGCGCTCAACACCAAAGTCCGTAAACCGGACATGGGCTGCTTCATGGGCCAAATACCCCCAGACAGCATCCATGTGAGGATAGTCGTCGGGGATATTCGGAACCACGATGGTCTTACCATCGGTGTATGCGTCATCGTTACCGATGGCGACTTTGACACCGAGTTTTTCACCATAGGCTGCGGCCACGATTGGTAGAGCGCTGTAAATGGTGCGTTTTTTGGACATATCTTTTCTCCTGGTAGGGAAGGAGATAGTCCACCCCTGGAGGGAATGGCTATCCCCTCCGGGTCGGTTTAGTTGAAGTGACTATTAGAAGAAATAGTCGCCATCGTCGTCAGTTTTAGGCAGCTCCTGGTTGAGAGGCTCCTCTGTCGTCTCCTCTTGGACAGGCTCTTGCTCTACCGGAGTTTCCTCAGGCAAAACCAGCTCATCCTCAACATCAACACGCTCTTCTCGAACCACATCACCGGCATTGGATTCATCTTCCGATTCACCCTCGCCTCGTTCTGCAAAACTCTTGAAGAAGTTGTCGATGTCTTCATCCAGGTCAACAGAGTTACCACCGCTGTTAGTCTGTTCTGATTGAACAGATTCAGTACCACCTACCTGTTGCTGCTTGGTTTCGCCACCCTCTGTTGCAGGGATAAGCTCACCGGCTTTATCGCTTTTCTGTTCGGCCTTTTCATCTTTAGAACGGTCCCCCATCTGGGCTCCCGAACCGCCAATGTCATTAGCCATGCCCTCTACAGTAATCGAGCCATTGGCATACTGCTCGATGCGGTCCCTCTCGCTCATGATCAGCACTGCGGCCACGACCTGATAAAAGAAAGGCGCAACGATGTTTCGGCCATCGGCATGTTGCTCGTATCCCCGGAGGGTTTGGTCGAGCAGCTTGACCAGAGGGTTAAAAGCGCTGTTCAGGAAGCTAAGCCCATCCACCTTGTCGCGGATGTTACGGAGTGTCTGCCGAGTAGTGACCGCACATTGGTCTCGACCGGCCAAACGTTCCATATAGAACTTATTCGCTTCCTGAACCACTTCGGAGATGAGATCGTCACCCAGGCGCTCAACCTTGCGGTTAAGGCGTTTGGCGTTGGCCTCATCTTCGTTCACAGGCTGGATCATGAACACCTGGTACTCAAAGCCAATCCGCTCCTCGACCGTTTCCTTTGGAAGGGCTCCGGCACGGATAGCTCGTTCATACTCAGGGTTCTCCTGACACCATTCATCCACGGCTTTGTTGTAACCTTTGATGAAATCCTGTTTCAGTTGGTTAAACTGAAAGTTGATGTCATTCAGCTTGTTACAGATTTCATCGGTCTTGCTGACGGGTACGGCAAATCCGTTCATGAACGGCATACCGAATTTCAGCAGGAGGCGACGAGTTTCTGTTTTCAGGCGATGAAAGCCTTTCAGCTTAGCCGGATCACAGATCTTCTTACTTCCCAGTTGAGCTACTTTCTCAGGTGGAATTTCACCACCCTCGCCCAGCTTGAGATCAGATGCAGACAAACGGGTTTGTCCACTCCAGATGTCAAAGTCTACGTGGATAACACAGAGGCTTTGTAGATGGTTCACTTTAGTCATGATGCACTCCAAAAAGTTGGGGGCGCACCACGTCCCGAACCGGGCGGATGCGCCCGGTTGGGCTAGTAAATTAACGTTAATTTGCTGTTTGTTTTTGGCGACCAGCTATCGCACTTTTCGCTCTCCGAAGAGAACAAAATCTTGCTTTCCGTTGGAGACTCCCAGAATCCCCAAGGGAAAGCGGGGGAAAATCCCCCACTCACCAGTAGAACGTCTCTACTTCTTCCGGCAAATCATCAAGAGGAGCAAGCACGTCCTCATCAACAATGTACCGTGGCTTCACAGAGCCAGTAACCGTTACACGGCACCGCTCTGATGACTTCTCTCTGTACTGGTCAACATCCTCAGGCTTCACGCCTGACGCCTTATCAGCCAACAGCTTTTTGTAGTCTACCCGGCCAGCCGCTTTGTATCTCGTTACCATCACACCGCAGTAGTCGGCATGGAAGTATTCCCCCATGAGGGACTTCATGGTGTCGAGATGAGGCTTTTGCCTTTCTTGAAGCTCAGACAGTCGCTGTTTCAGCTCCTGAATCTCTGCATCATAGAGGCGGTATTCCTCAGCAGCAGCAATCCAACGGTTGACCTCTTCACCTTGCGGTATGTACAGGTCTCTCTCTGGATCTTTGTCGGGCTCCTTCTTGTCTACTACCTGTTGCCAGAACTTTTTAGCCTCGGCCAAGATTTCTTGAATCATGGCTTCGTCTCGGAGTATTGGAAACTCCTGAATCTGACCTTCAAAGTAGAAGACTAACCAGCCTTGCTTGGCCCCCGTTACCAGGAGCTGGTGTTGCACCTGCGGGTAATAAAGCTGGTATGCCTTGCTGTTTGCTTTCTCAGCACAAACATCTTCCCAGACAGTCGCACTCGGGCTTTTCAGCTCGACGGGCTCCCCGTTATCTCTCAGGCCATCCAGGGAGGCCCTCATGAGCGGGTATTGAACCGATTCGACACAGGCGGGGAGCAGCATGTCATCATACTTCTCCTCGAAAGCGCGTCTTGCAGCATCTTCGTTTTCTATCCCCCGGCGAACCAGCGGATTAAGACTCAGATCGACTTCACGCGCATACCCAGTCTTCTCGGCCCACAGTCTCCATCGTGTTTTGTACGGAGACCGATTGAGCAGGATAGCGGCGTCAGTGGCTGTTACACCTTGACGCCGCCAATCAAGCCAATCTTCCTCGCGTTGCGATAGGTTGACTATTTTCATGGACCTCTCTCCAATGGTTAGGAGGGAGATCTCCCCCAGCGGGGGAGTCCCCCCCGTTGGGGTTAGTAGTAACTGCCTTCCGCGCCCTCCTCTTCTGTAACAGGGATCATGTCCTCGTCACTCAAAGGCGGCATTTCTTCGGCACCAGGTTCAGCATTTGCAGAACCACCAGCGGCGGACTCTTGCTCGTGCGCTTCCTGGTAGTCAGGTTTCGGAGGCTCCATTTGATCCATCTCCTTGTCACGAAGGAATTGAGTCGCATATTGCAGTTCCGAACCTTCATACCGTCCCTTCACATACTCATGCGCCGCAGACCATGCGTTTTCAGCAATGGCGCGATTTGCGAGTTTGGTTAGGATCGGGTCAAGCTCTTTGTGCTCAATAGCCAAAGGCTCTTGGCTTTGAACTTGAGATGGTGAAGGGAGATTGGCAATAGCCGGGTTAATGGCCGATGCCTGCTCCATTTCACGGATGCGTTCAGCTTCATCCTGGTCATAAATACCAGAGAAACCAAATGCGACACGAGAACACTGGATCAGCGACTTGTGCCGGAGTTGACGCTTGGTGTGCGTTTGCCAGGGGCCATCAACAGTGTAAGCACCATTGCGACCTTGACCCTGAAACGGTTCACGGTACACCTCATCAATGAACTCCTTGATGCGGATAGGGCGAGATCTGTCCTTACGGTAAATCACGCATTCAATCCACTCAGGGCAGTCAACTTTCGCCCCCTGCATTCTGACCATCTTGTCCGAATACACGAACTCGACGCCATCATACTGGGGATGCTCGTTGATGATGCGGCTCCAACCATCAACACCTACTACCGGAATGATCCCATTTTGCTTGTCAGGAAACGCATAGATTTCCCGAGTGAAAGGGTTCAAACCGTACTGTTCAGCCACGATCAGGAGCGTCATCATCTGCTCATCGGTCGGGGCACTTCCATCTCGCTGCTTGAATGCGGTCGCCTTCAAAGTTTCATAGAACTTTCGGGTGTCCACGCCAAACCGGCTTGCGATACGGGTTACAAGAGATTTGTTATCAGACATGGTGTTTCTCCAATTCACGAATGAACGGTTTGAGGACACCATGACCCCCTCGGGGCATGAGTGCCCCCGTGGGGTTTAGTAAGAGTTGGCGGTGTTACCCGCCAGCCAAGTGGTGCAGCCGCATGAACGGGATGTCATCATCCCAGCCATCAGGAGCGGGACCATAGCCTCCGCCCATACCACCTTGCGGTGCTGATTGCTGCACAGGAGCAGATTGCGTACCGGCTCCTGTACGTTGCCCTTTTTGGGGCGCTGCACGTTGAGAGTTGTCCTGAGGTGCATTTCCACGACCACCAAGCATCTGCATTTCAACGCAGTGTACTTCGGTGGTGTAGCGCTCGATTTGTTGGCTGTCAGTCCACTTCCGGGTGCGGTTGCTCCCTTCGAGATAGACTTGGGAGCCCTTTTTCAGGTACTCACCAGCGACTTCCGCCAAACGACCTTTAAGCACAATACGGTGCCACTCAGTATGCTCTCTTTGCTCGCCAGACTGCTTATCGCGCCACGTATCCGTTGTTGCAACGTTGAAGTTGGCAACGGCAGTGCCGCTTGGCATGTAGCGAATTTCCGGGTCAGAACCGAGATTACCGACCAGAATTACTTTGTTGACGCCTTTAGACATCATGACCTCCAAGTTATTTGGAGAGGGCCAACGCCCCTTTCGGGGAGCAAGCCCCCGTAAGGGTTAAAAAAAGTGATCCTCTTGTTCGGCGTCGATCTCTGCCAGGCGAATCAGCTCAGATACAAGGCCAAGCCTTTCTGCATCTGCTCTTACTTCGTCGTAGCTGAAACCAAACCGTTCAATGAGGGGTTTTAGTGAATCAAAACGCTCGTAGTCGAAGGTATCACCCTGTTCATCACAGAATGCCACCAGCGGCTTCTCTACGTTTGAAAAGTCATCCGCGAAACGCTGTTGCAGGTAAACCAACATCAGCAGGGGTTTGTGACCATGTTCCGGGCGGAGTTCACCAGCGCCTTCCAGCGTAGCTGGATGGATAGTGTTTTCGCCTAGTCCAGTGCTAACCCCAAGCTCATAACCGCTGTCAGTACGCATCAGCACACTGGGTAGCAAGTCATTTGAGCCTTCGCTCCGAGCAACCTCAAAGCCGATTAAACCGGCTCCTTTGGCAAAAACCCCAGCAACAAAACCTTTGAAGAGGTTTATGTCACCTGGAGGTAACTCAGAGGGCGGAGATAACAGCCAGTTGAGAGATCCCAAGCTGGCTGTTTGTCCGGCTGAAACATTCCCCCCTTCCAGCACCGTCTGTGTCTCTGCGTTTACCAGCACCTCATCCAGAAAGGTGTACCCCTGGCTGAGAAACTGTGACACATACTGGCTTTCTTTGTCCTTGTAGGACATTGGGATCGTGTCTGGGCCGTTAGCTTCAAAAGGTCCTTCGAGCTTTGTCTCAGACCAATTTTCAGCTTTCCCATCAGTGACGGTTCGGCGTAGCTCGACCATCGTGAATTGGCCTGGCTCCGAGGAGCTGGGCTCCCGGAGCAACTTGTAGCCAATGAAGACTTCTATTGTGGTTTCGTCATTGCCCCACTCTTTAGCAGTGTAACGACGGCACAAACAGTCATTTTTCTTCATGCGTCACCTCTTAGCGCCATTGGTCCCCGAACACATCCTTCGCAACACGCAGGATGGCTTCACGCTCCTCTTTGGCCGCACGGATAAGCAGAGCTTGATCCAAGGCGTATTCAAGAGCATTTGGGGCACCACGGAACGCTAGAGACAGTTTCGCCCAACGCACCAACGTCCGAGTGGACATGGTGACGCTGATCTGACCATCTTCACCGTTTTCGCCAAGAAACAGTTTGCGGACCTGATTAGCAATCCGAACCATTCCCTTCCGCACATTTTCCGGAAGTTTCGGAGTAGCACGGCCAAGAATGCTGAGTTCAGCTTCCTCATCCGCATACCCTACTTTGGTGAAACGATAGCGATCCATAGCTGCGAGGTTCTGCATCATCACCCCCTGGTACAAACCAGAAGCATCACCGGACCCCGTAGAGTTACCAGTAACGACCACACGAAACATCGGGTGCGGCTTGATGATTTCCCCGCCATTCTGAGCGATCACAAGGGGACGCCCTTCAAGGACATCGTTGAGACCAGCCAGCTCGGCAGGGTCGGCCAAATCCACCTCGTTGATGAGGAGCAGATGACCTTCACGCATAGCGACTGCCAGAGGTCCATACATGAACTTCATGACAGGTGGTTGACCAGGCTTTTCCGCGACCAGAGCGTGATGTCCAATCAGATCTGTCAGCTCCATCCGCCCGTGGGCAGTGATTTGCTGAACAGGCCAGTTGAGACGACCAGCGATCTCGGTGATACCTGAGGTTTTGCCAGACCCGGTAGGGCCGGTTACGAACAATGCGTCACCGCCAGGCTCTTTGAGATAGGCCAAGACCTCTCGCAGAAACTCTTTGCGGAAAACGTAGTTGGTATCAGTGGCAGGGATGAAAGGGTTTGAACCGTCAGCGTAGCCGATGGCCGTTACCTTCTCCGGAATGCTGGGCATACCGAAAACCTTGCTTACTGAGAATTGAGAGTATTGAGACATAGGTGCGCTCCTATTGTGACAGGCGCACCACGTCCCGAACCGGGCGGATGCGCCCGGTTGGGCTAGTAAATTAACGTTAATTTGCTGTTTGTTTTTGGCGACCAGCTATCGCACTTTTCGCTCTCCGAAGAGAACAAAATCTGCTTACTGATGGTATTCACCATGAGTAAGAAGACTTTTAAGGAGCGAGGAGAGTAGCCTCTCCTGGAGGCTACTCCCTCAATGGACGAACATCACCACATCGTCGTTTTGACCAATGACCCCGGTTTCTTTGGCCCACTTCACTGCTTCACTGTGCGCCTGGTAGGAGCTGGAATACAGTTTCGGATCAAATTTCACCTCGCGTCCATCAGCCAGATAGATGATGCCTGCGTGATCGTCGTAAACATGAAGATTCTGTTGCATTCGACATTCCCCCTGTAGCTTGTCGTCAAAGCCAACTGACACCAGAAGACTTTGAGGACAAGCCACAGAGGCTTGACCAGAAAGAGAGGGGTTGCCCCCTCCCTTTGCGTTGACTATCAGCAGTAACCGAACGATTCAGCGATTCTCACGAAAGGACGAGAGATTGCCCAACCAGCAGGGATACACAAAGCGATGATAGCGATTTCCATGATGTTGCTCCTAAGCAAAAAGGGGCAACATCCCCGTCGGGGTATGGTTGCCCCGATGGGTTTGAAAGTGTCGAAGATTACTCAGCGACAGTTATTACCAAACAAGTTCCTTGCCCTTACGAAGGTAAGTCGGGATTTCGAGATAATCCCAGTCAGGTTCTTGTTTAGCGACTTCTTGAACTTGAGTTACCTCAGGTTCAACGACTGCTTTGGCTTGTTCAGCCTTGGCAGCACGTTCTTTGATGACGGCCTGTACAGACCGCATTGCAGGAACTGCGAATTTGTTCCAAAGGAACAAACCGATACGCTGGAACACTTTAGCGAGAACGATGAAGGAAAAAGCAAATGCCTTCGCGCCTACGTACAGTGCGCCCAGAGATGCAAGCAGAACTACAATGAAAGTGATGATGTGCATGGTGTTGCTCCTATGTAAAAAAAACAGGGGCAACACCCGAAAACCGGGAGAAGCCCCCGGCTTGGGGTTAAGTAATGCCATACGGCATAAGACTAGATGCTGTTTGTTTTCGGAGACCAGCTATCTCACCTATAGCCGCAGAGCGACTAAGATGATTCAAATATAGCTCACCTTTGCTAAACAGAAAACGCTGTAACTGTCCATTTTGGGCACTTCGAGAGGTCAGGTTACAGATTGACCGCATTTATCCTTTCCAGTGCGTTTATCTGTACCTCAAATTTAGGAGTATCTCTAATGGCAGAAGCACAAGTAGCACTGGACACAAACAACGACCGCAGCAACCACTACTCTCGCCCTGTTTTCAAGCAAGTTCTGAAAGTAAACAGCCTCCAAGCTCAGCGCGTCATGGAACGCAGCTTTGAGCGAGTTTCCAACTCCCTGTTCTCCATCGACGTGATCCTTCGCATCATCGGTGAGCAGGACGAAATCGACCAGGTTGAAACCGTCATCCTGGAACACATTTCCAAGGTCTCCGAAGACCTGGACAAAGCTACCGCCCAGCTCAACAAGCTGATGGAAGACAACGGCATCGACATGATGCCCGGCTACACCAACCCGAATGAATACACCATCGAGATCAACTCTCCTCAGGTTGCTCAGTTTGCACACCTGATCCGCAAACTGGATACCCTGATGGGGATCGTTGACACTCTCTGGCTGAACACCGTACTGACCAGCAAGCAGCGCACCGACGCCACTTACCAATGGCAGCAACGCCTCATCAAGCTGGCCGGTCGAATCATCGGCATCGAGAAACGGGCTCGCATTTCCGCCCACAGCAAAGGCAAAGAAGGTGAAGTGGCCGAAGCCGCTCCGGAATCTGCAACCGGCGACAAGGAAATCGCAGACGAAGCCGAGAAAACAAAAGCAGCATAACCCAGCCCAAACCTTTGCCCCTCGCCCGAGGGGCTTTTTTTTGTCTTTTATGGTTGCATTTTTTGATGCTGTGATATTATCGAAGTAAATCAGATTCAACTCAGGTAAGAACGGAGAACAACATGAAAAAGGCTTTAATCACCACCGTGGCTCTGGCTGTAGCAGCTCTATCTGGCTGTGCATCCACCAGCAGTTACGAACCCACAGCGTACAAAACCAATCACAGTCGCGCTTACAACATCGCGGAGGCCGGTGGCCTGGTAACAGGCATCCAAGACGCTTCTGTTCCGCGTGACAAGCTGGAGCGTCTGACCGACACCAAAACGTTTGGGGCAGCCTACGTGCTGTCTGGCTACATGTCCCCTCAGCTCGGAATGACCGACTGGCAAGGTGGCTTGGTCAACCTTGCGAACTGGGCTATCGGCCCCAAACAGCATGGCGCTCGCAATAGCTTGATCGCTTGGATGCCTGCTAACGAAGCAGTTTCACCGGCAGACGCTCAGGCCAAATTTCTTTCACATGTGAAAGTTTCCATTGAGTCAGCGCTGACTGATTTGGGTGCCAATTTCACGCTTCTGTATGACAAAGACGGTCGCCTAACCTATCAGTTCTACAAGAATGAATGGGGTTGCCCGACGTGGGTGAACGGACAAAGTAAGGTAGCTGACATGTGTTCCGTTAAGGTGAAAATCGTGGAGCCTCGCCTAGGGTCAGCTCCTAATTTTGTCTCTGGCGTTCAAGGTACAGCGTATGCCTTCACATCAGGCCATGAGACCGCATACAACTTTGTGAATGTCGGTAATGGGGCAGCAAGCCATGCTCCTCAGCAAGCGATCTACGCAGCTATTAGCAAACAGCTACCAGCTTGGGCCTACCTCTACCTTGCTCCAAAATCGGTTGAGCTGGATAATGGCGAAAAAGTTGCTTTCCCTTACCTTCTTGATCAGGGAAAAGCAGAGTTATTTGTTTACCCAGAAGCGTAATCAATCTACATGAGAAAGGGGCCGAAAGGCCCCTTTTTTTATCCACCACCAGTTGGCGCGCCTGTTTGAGGGTCTATGCTGTTTGTCGCCTCTTTTCGCTTCGCGTCAATATCAATCCCTTCCAACCGCTCCAACGCCCTTTCCTGAGCATTCTTCCGCGTCCCGTCAATATTGAAGTCATTCCCTGCTCCAGTCAGCGAGTCGAGATTTATTGAGGCCGGATCAGGGAATTTACCGTTCTGCTGTAATATCCCAAGCCACTCATCCAAATTAATTTTGCTCCAATCAATTTCGGCAATTTTATCTAGTGGAATCCCTTCACACTGAGGATTTTTGGGGTCTCCAAAGTTCTGCCCCAATTGAGGGCGAACCTGTTCTTGTATAATACGAGAGAGCGGAGAATTGAAGCAGCAATACGCTTCTCTTTTTTCAATACAAGCGCCCAACACCTTAGATTTACAATAAGAGCCTACATAGGTGCAATTCTTGAGCGCTCTTTTTGCGTTCATAGTGAACTCTTCTTCCTCGCACTTATAAATCATCTGGATCATCACCATCGCAACGACATAGACGGTATATATCGTCATGGCAGTGCTAAGCCATGTTGTCGCAGTCTCCATCATTGCTTCGGCAGCTTGTTCAGATGCTGCGGCAGCCGCCTGCTCTGTTGCTGCATCTTGGCCTGCTGATTTCATGACATCCATCATCACTTCTTTGACTTGCTCTTTGAGCTGGTCAATGAGTTGATCAACAAACTGCTCTACAGGCTGGAAGAACGAATCAACAGCACCTGAAACGTTCTCTATATAACTTGTGAACGGTTTTGTGACTTCTGTCCACCCTTGAAGGGCAGGTTCCCTAAGTACCTGATAAGCACCTTTAAGCGCATTACCATCAGTCAGCCCCATCACTGCGCCATCGAGCTTTGGAACGGCCATTATTAGGTTCAGATAATCGGCAAGAGATATATTGGTTGGCTTTTCACAGCAATCAGAAACTCCCCCAACAGCTATCTTGCATTCGCCAGCTTCCCCTGCAAAAGCAGAGCAAATAACGTTTTCATCCCCGGTAGGATTGTCATCCCCATCTTGGCCTGTGCAGCTCATATCCTGCGTCATGAATTGGGCTGCATTGAGCAACGCAGTAGCGCGAGCAAAATCAGTGCTTTGTGTTTTGGTCAAATCAAGGCAGTCATCTCCCATGCAGCGTATAGGCCCACCGCACTGGTACTCAGTTTCCTTTTCCAAGGTCGGAACAGAAACATCTGTACCACAGTCATAAGTATCCTCGTGGACGTAGCACGTACCAGAACTTCCCTGAGCACCATCAACACATTTGGAACTGATGAAGCCGCACTGAGGGTTTTCTTCATATTTCTGACAGCTATCGAGATTCCCGCCCGTGTTTACCGGACAGTGCGTTTCACCTTGAGGGTCTGTCCAGCAGTCCATTTGCCCCTTATAGAAGTCATAGTCAGCTTTAACTCGAACCTTTTTGCATAGTTTTGGAATACCAGGCAAAGGTGACGGCTTGAGTTGAGATTCGCAAACTTTGATCCCATTGATGACTGTGCAGCCAGTAGCATCAGTCGGGTCATCTATACATGTGATCTCGCCTTCCGCAAAACCATCTACCACCCCTTTGGCTGAATCCATGCAGCTCTGTGGAGCCCACTCATCCTTGGTAATGGCTTTCGATGGGTCATAGCGGAGTTTTATGCGGCCAAAACCCTCACCTTCGCCACTTACTGAAACGCGGATCTTAAACGTAACAACATCACCATCTTTCACGTTCTTAAAATAGGGAGTGACATCAACATTAGGGTTTCGCTCCCAACTCGTGGAGAGCTCACATCTACCGGCTGTTTCTGGAGGGAAGTTGCCATCTGGGCCAGACCACACTTTAGTCTCTTGGCCGGACTTACCGACCCACACTTGCATGTAGTCATCCCACTTGGCGTATTCAAGCGTTGCAGACACTATGGCATCTGGATTGCTGACTTGGACCCGCGTGTACTCCTCATAAATCTTGCAGTTACCACTCCAGTAGTTGTCCCCCACTCGACCAATCCACAACTCAGTACAGCCTTCTCCACAAGATTTGAGGTTATATGGACCATCATAGTGCTTCACCACAGAGGCGTCGTAGTCATGGACAACCTCACAGTCCGCGCTTTGATCTACAACACGCTGACACCGTTCATACTCTGGAATGTGGGCGTTGATAGTATTCTGATTGATGGTTGTTTCGGCAGAACAATCCCCAAAGCCACCTGCGATGAGGTCCATATCCTCATAGGTCTTTTTGCTTAGATTTAGTACCGGGTCATTACTGAAATCAGGGCGTGATCGATTAGAGGCATCGAGAAGAACCTTGTATGCCGCACCAGAGATTGATGGATTAGCACTATTGGCATCACTCCACAGCGACCCTTTTGCATTATTCCCCACGCTGTCCATGTCATCGCCAGAGTCGTAAATGCCTTGCAGACCGCCCACATCAGGTTTATTGGCATCAGGGAAGTAATAACTATCAGGTTTATTGTTGGTCCCGCTCGTTCCGGGGAATAGATCATTGACATTAATCTGACTCCCCCCGTTCATTTGGAATTGACCGTCTTTCAACGTCGGCATAGAGATTGTGCCATCTTGCACAGTCCCCGAGCTCGACTTGAATGAGTTTGAGAGGTTTTGTCCGAAAGCCTGGGCCTCTTTACCCACCGCTGTGATGTCCTGGTCTTGGCTACCGTTAGCGTAGGAATGTATCGGCAGCGCAGACATGGTTACTGTCAACAGCGAGGCCACAGCTTTCATAAAGTAATTATGACTTCGCATTGTGTTCTCCATTTCAACCTTCCCATGCTATCTGAGAAGACAAGGGCCACCTGTACGTGTAGTGGCCCTTTTGGGGCATAATCTAAAATGCCCGTGCAAATTCGTTAGGGTCTGCTCAATTGTTACAGCAATCATTCCATCGCCAGATGGTGTAAATAGGGTCTTGCCCAATTGCCGGTATAGTTCGCGCCAGACCCCACGTAAGAGTGGATTCGCCAATTACGTGAGATGAGTTTGTCTCTGGAACCGGATGCAATAGCGTGAATTTGTACTGCGTTTTGGGTAGTGTTGGGCTAATAACGCCTCTACACATAGCCTCAGAACCCATTGTCTTCCACGCTAACCCCCGGCGATGCAAAGCAGCCAGAACCCTTGTGCTAAGAAGACTGCTATCGCGGATAACACCTTTTCCACCATTCTGGTTGCCACTAAATGGATACAGGGTGCCCCATGAACCAGCACACCAGAAAAGCTGTTTTAAAGGTTTTCCAGCGGTTGATGAGACAGCATCAGCAGTACACGCAGCCGCCGCAATTGGGTTTGCTACTGCCGCCGCCTCTGGATTGGTAAAAAAAGCGAGCTCATCATTGTTCCAGGTCGGGTCGAGCTCCGACATGTACATGATGTCGAGATCCATATACCCATCAGCATTACAGGTCTGCTTAATAAATAAATCGAGCATCACCAACAGAGGAAACGCATAGTAGTGATAGTGCATAAAAGAACCATCACCACCATCCATGTCTCCCATGCCATGATGCCCTTGGTTAGTCCTATCAAACGGGAACCTGACACCATTCAAGACTGATGAGCAGCCAGGCACTCTCTGAAATTCAACGAGCCGTGCTGGCTCCCACATAGAAGTGGTGACTCCAGGCCGAGGGACCCCTAGATTATCCTCGCACATACACAGAGGGTTGCTTACGGCTTCACTCGGGAATGATCCGCCTCCACCACTTATAGGAACCCCTGCTACTTTGATAGGGAAAATACAGCTCCAGCAGATGTCAGTAATCAGTTTTCCGCCGATCACTTCCGCATTCTGGCACCCAGGGTCAGCCGATACCGAACCAACCCAAAAGACCGCGCTAACGGCCATGATCCGTAGAATTTTTTGCATCATGGTAAGGCCTTTACGTAATTCAAATTTTTCTCCATGACAGCAGGCTTCCCGTGATAGAAACCTTGTTGCCATGACAGTCCAAGTAATTTGGCGCTCTCCCCCAATGGGAAGCTCTCCACCTGCTCAGCAATGAGCTGTATGCCTTTTCGGCGGCAGTGGAGGATGGCCGGGTAGTCTTCAAGCGACCGCAGTCTTCTCGCGTCAAACTTGCAATAGTGCCAGTCATAACGGCTCAGGCGATCCAGAGAAGAGTTTTTGTCTCCATAGTCATCCAGCGCCAGCTCAACCCCTATTTCGGTCAGAGCCTCCCATCTCGATGCGAGAGAGGCGTCCTGAATGCCCTCTGTAATCTCGATGACAAGCCGTGATGAGTGATTTTTAGCAATGTCGCGGACAACCCTACACCACGCCTTGAAGATGACGTCTGATTGCAAAGTTTGTTCGGAGACATTCAGAAAGAGAGCCGGGTACAGATCCAAGCAATAATGAAGGTTGTCCTGAATGAACCGTGCCATCTCCATATCCACCAGTCCCCAATAAGGAGGAGATGACAGAGAGGATGGTGTAAGAACCCGGCCTTCGTCGTACCAACGAGCCAGTACCTCAGCAGCGACAAACGAACCTGTGCCGACGTCTTTAATTGGTTGGAAAGCCGGGGCAAAAATCATTCACCGCCCTCCTCAGCAAGTTCGCGGACAACAAACTTCTTGCCTCTGGCAGTAATGACGCTCGGTGTGTGCTCCAGCTCGAACCGGGTAATCAGATCTGGCGTCAGCAGATATACCGGCGCGTCAAAGTTGTCGGTGACACTCTTGTAGGAATCCCAGCCTTTGTCTTTGTCGAACTCTGTGGCGATATAGGTGATCCGTTGTACGCCAGGCTCCAGCTTGATTTCAGGCAGCTTCTTGGCGAGTAGTTCCATTTGCTTTTTGTCCAGCGGGTCGAAAACTACGACCGCTTGGGTAAATGGCCGCGTTCCAGGCTTGCAAACTTCCTTCGGATCGCACAATGGGTTGATCACGTCACCCGCGTGAGCGAACACAGTGCCATCCGGAGTGCTGATGTCACTGGTGATCATGACGCTAGGGTCAATTTCTCGTGTTCGAGATTTTGGCGCTCTTGGCAGCTCATTGAAATTCTGCTTGGTCCAGAAGCGCTCTATAGCCTGTTTCTTCTTCTCTTCCCAGTCGATATTGGCAAGGCGTTTCTTGGCAACATCAATAAGGTCTGGCTCACTGATTTTCTCCACCGGCCCCTTAACGCCGAGATCGCCTTTTTCTCCGTTATCCACTTCCCGAGCCAACCATACCGGGTCGGACAACCCGGAGACCTGGGCGACGACGTTTGGTTGTTCGCCAGGCAGCGGCTCATCCTCCAGCATCACAATCGTGGGAACGGCTGTGATGTTGTACGTTTTGAACAACGTAGGGTTGATGATGATGTTCGGCACTGGGTCTTTTTTGGCCGCGAGCGCCTGAATAGCTTTAACTCCCTGCCCCAAGTTCATTCCTTCCGGGATGCCACGGAACACAATTACAGAATCAGGCTGGCCTGACACCGCCGTTAGGACGTCATCTAACCCCTGTTCGCCAAGAGACAACGAGGCGAAAACCAGTATCCGATGGTCAGAGTAGATACCCTTTTCAGCCTGTTTCCGGTGCATCTCCTTGAGCGTTGGGTTAGTAGTTTGGAGCTGCTTGAAAAATGCCTTGGCTTCGGCCTGAGCCTCGTCCATGTGTTGGTTTTGCAACAGAGATGGCATTTCCATCTTCTGGGCCTTTTGGGCAATTTGCTTTCCTTGCTCAATAAGCGCCTTATCCTGCTCTGTGAGCGGAGACTCTTGAGCGTATGCCCCGCCAGCCACAGAGAACATCAACGCCACCAGAACGCTCTTAGAACAGGGGATATGCGCGGCCAATGATCTGATCATTTTTCACAGTCCCCCAGTAACGTGAGTCGAAGCTGAATGGGCTTTTGCCCATAAACCAGTAGTTGTTCTCTTTCAGCGTGGTCTTGCCGTAAAAGTGGCTCTCTGGCAGATGTAGTTTCCCTGCGAGCTGGAGCCCCTCTCCGACGACATCACCATTGACGGTGATCTTCCACTTATCGTTGATCTCGACTTTATCCCCCGGCATACCGGTGAGGATTTTGACCATGCGAGTCCCGTCCTTGTAGAAAGGCTGCATGTTCTTGGCTTGGAAGGCGTAAACCGCTCCCCTCTCCAGAGTTTGGTCGTTCAGATCAATGAGGAAGAAGGTGTAACCCGGCAGGCACTTCTCCTGTTGTGGATCAATGCCAATACGGTAGCGGCTGGCAAAGGCCGCACCAGCAGCCCAAAGAACCACTAGTGTCACACCTGCCTTAACCCCGAAGCGCTTCCAGGATTCCTTTTTGACGAAATACTTCTTGAGTGGAAAATTCATTTCAGCACCTCATCAGGGAGGTACACGTCACTTGGAGCCCCGACGACAGCACTTGCGTCAAGGACCAAATAACCTGCGTCTTTCAACTTCAAAATTGCGTCATTGGTCTTGACCATCAGCCTTTCAACTTCCTCCTGAGAGGCACCAGCGGGATACGCCGACGCCACTTTAGCGAAGTCAACCACGACCACTGGCGGGGTTTGATTCAAACGCTGATGGATGCTTGCCGTTTGTTCGCTCATCACGTAGTAGCTACCGCCGAAGCCACCAGCGGCACCGAGAATGGCGGCGATTGCGATTGATTTAATGTCCATTACTGTCTCCCTGGTTATGCAGCCTGCCGACGGCTTCGCATTACGGCCTTGATTGCCTCAGGTATGCTCATGCCTTGTTTCACAAACTGGTCGATGGCGTTAACGTCCACCGGATCGGTCGAATAAAGTAGCTTCTGGAAGTCGCCCACTATCAAGCGACCGACGCCCATACCGCTCTTCGATTTGATAAAGATTTCTGAGTACACGCCTTGGATGGTGTGTACCGTTTTGAGGGTGTGGAACCCGCCCTCTGAAAGGGTCAGACGACCGCTACGTTTAACAGATTCCACGGTTTCTTCGGTTTGGCCGAGCAAGTACATGCTGGCCGAGTTCTCCGCGATGGCGCGGCCCACTGCGTTCTCATAGAGGTCGTTGATGGACTGCGTTGCAATGACAACGGAGCCACCGTACTTACGGAATTTGCGGTAGGCATGTTCCATGAAGACCGAGACCTCGCCCTCTTTGAGCAGGTCCCAGGCCTCATCCACGATGACGACTTTCTTGCGGTTACGTTCACCCAGGAATACTTCTTGCTGGATCTGGTAAATAAGCTGGAGTAGTACAACCTGACGCAAGTGCTTACGCCCTTGCAGTTCATCGAGCTCCAGTACAGTGAACTGGTTCTGGAAGCTGACGTTGTTCTTGCGAGAGAAGTATTTCCCGTAGCTGCCCTGCGACGTAAAGGCGTAGAGCTGCTGACCAATATCCTTGAGGCGCTGGTCATTTTCTTCTTCCAGGCAGCGCTCAGCGATGTCGTCAACCTTCATCTCTTTACCTTTCTCTTCCCACAGGCGAGAAAGGACCTGTTTCAACGCAGAGATTTGCCATTCATCCAGCAAGCCCTTAGCCGAAGCCATCGCACAAACGAGGCTGACTATCGCGTCTTCTTCGTCCTCGTAGTTCTGTATGAGCTCAAACGGGTTGAGGCAGACGTGCGTTCCTTCTTCAAAGTGAACGAAGTCGCCATTGAGCATTTCCGACAACTTCTGGTAGGACTTACCGGCATCAATAACCCAGACCTGAGCCCCCTCGGACAAGTAGGAAAAAATCAGTTCGTTGGTAAGGAACGATTTACCCGAGCCGGATTCGGCTGCGATCACCAGGTTCTTGTTGGTATTACTGTCGTGAAGAGACAGACTCATGAGCTGGCCGTTGCGGGAAATCAGCGCTGCATGATAGGTCCCGGTCCCCTTCCATTCCCCAAACACCGGCAGGACCACAGCAGCCTGCTCGGTTGTCATGGTCTTGTAGCGGAATAGGTCTCGCACTGCATCCCGGTCGGTACAGAATGGCAGGCAGTTGAGGAACATCGGCAGAGCAACGAACTTGTCCTCCATCAGCTCGAACCGAGATTCACGCCAGATGTTTCGTGCGGCCATCGCCGCCGCTTCAACACGTTCTTTGGTTGGAGCAAATAAAACCACCGAGTAGGTGATCTTGACTGGCTTAGCCCCCTCTTTCATGGACTCATAGAGAGTGTCGAAGCTCTCCTTCTTGTCCGCCAGCACCGGCACGAATTTGAGCATCGGCCCGTAGGCTTGGTTTACAGTGAACTGGCGTTTGCGCTCCAGAGTGTTTTTCGTGCTTTCTGCCTCAGGGAAAAAAACATTGGTCACGACCATGTAGTTTTCTTTGATGCTGGAATTGCCGCCGCTGAGATCCCCGGCATAGGTCAACGCATCACCAAAGTAGAAAACGTCAGGCAGCTTTTTCGCTGACATGACTTTCGCGTGGTAGTCACCCAGCCTGATGCCATTCTTGCTGACTTCCACGTCGGTGCCGTAATCGAAGATTTGCTCGCAGATGGGCTTATCCATCTCCCAATCCACAGAGTCATGTCGCCATGAAGCATCTGGCCCCCAATTCAGGATGGTGCTCATGATCCGGATGTAGTTCACCGCCGTCATTGTGCGAGGACGCAGACCAACGGTTTGAAGCGATGATTCGACCTTCGTGCGAAGCTGTGCGAGCTGCTGGAGTTCGCTTTCAGTCGGGTTATTGTTCTTGATGGGGACTTTGCACGTAACGAACAGCTTGAGGTCTTGGATCAAGCCATTGTCGTAGATACCTTTGTTGGTCTTGGCAAATATGCGATCTGTCGTGTGGTGCTGGAGGAAGTTAATCCGTTCCTTGATAACAGATGTCAGCAGCTCGTGACGGAAGCCATCACGCAAACCCATCATCCGGTACATCTCCTGATTGATGTCCGGGGAGCGGAACAGGACAAACTGGAGCGTAGTCTTCGACGGGAACTCCTGATTCAGGAAACCGTTCATTCGCTCCTGAACTTTTTCATCGGCACCACACAGGGGCTCACACATGAAACCAAAGCCTGCACTGTGATCATCCATAAGGAAGACATGATCGTCTTCGTCATAGGCCAGGACAGGAATAATCCCGGCAGCTCGCAAGTGCTCCGGGATCAACGTTTCTTCGAGTTTCTTTTTGATGGTTACGATCATTCAGCACTCTCCAACCATGATTTCAGGTTCTTCGGACGTCCTTTGCTGACACGACCATCCGGAGCAACAACGAACGGAACGCCCTCAATCCCAATGAAATGAGCTGTCAGCAGCGTTTGGTCGTATTGGCCGGGGTCGCAGGTTTCTTTTGAAGGAAGGGAACCCAGGGTGTTGTTCATCAGCGCATCAAGCGCGTGGGTTTTGTCTTTCGCGCAGTACAAGTTTTTTGCCAGGCGGTTGGACTCAGCACCCAGAGCTGGAATCACGATAAATTTAAAGGTGTAATCATCCACCAGCGATTTGGCATCACCCATGAGCTGATGGCAAACCGCGCACCTAGGATCAACAAAGACCACCACCTCTTTGTCACCACGCCCCATCGACACAGTGTTCAGCGTGTCCACATCCATGCCCATGCTCTTGAAGTGGATACGCTCCGCTACATCCCTCATTTGGGACATCGTGTTGAGGGGCTTCTTGCTCCACAGGTCGTAGATTTGTCCTGAAATAACAAATCGTCCGTTTTCAGAGAGGAACATGATCTGCCCATCACTTTGGACGGCTCGAACCCCTTTGATGGGTAGCTCTACAATGTCCTCTATCTTCGCCGCTCTGGGATCGGTGATTTCCAATTTCGATGACGCATGAGCCGTGCCGGTAATAATCCCGAACACCATCAGCGCCCCAAGTAATTTTGTCCGCATGTCTATCCCCTAAGATTGGATTACTGGATGCTGGGCAGTGTATCCGGGGGATGGAAATAGACTCGCCTCTGTAATAGCCCAATTTGGACAATTCCAGCGCGATACAAAAAAAAGCCCGGTCTGAACCGGGCTTTGAGAGGAATGAACCTTAGTTCATGGTAACAGCTTCGGATTTGCCCCCAGAGTCATCGACCCCAACCAGAGAGATGGTCGGCATCGTTTCATAGGTGCCCTTGCTGATAGTCACTCGATCAGAGCTGATGCTCTGCAACTCACCGGCAATGGTCCATTCGTAGGACTTCATGCGGCCATCGGTATCTTCGCAGTTCGCATAGACGATCCACGACCCAACGGTCTCTCGTGAGCTCAGGCTACATGCAGGCAACTTGTTCTCTGCAACATTGATGTTCACCTCGCCCTCAGCTTCATGCCCCATTTCTGAGGTTATTTTCAGCTTGATGCTGTGCTCACCAGCGCCCAGAGTTGCTCTGCCGTAGTAACCACTGCTTTCCAACGGTGTACCATCTACCGAATAAACACGAGTCGAAATACGGTCGCGTGGGTGGCCGCCAGAAATGTACGGTCGCAACAGCACATCCAGAGGCTCACGCTCGTATTTGTTCGAGCCAGAGTATTGCAGGTCAATGGCATAGGGCGCTGCCTGGCCGATCTTGAGCGGTTGCTCGATCACGGTCTCATGGCCGCGAGCATCACGGACAGTGACCTTGATGTTGTAATCACCCGGCTCATTGATCACAAAGGACCGGACAATATCCTGCCGCTGATCCTGAATCACAGCGCCTTCCGGCAACTCCCACTCGTAGGTCGGCTCTTCCAGCTTGCCGTTGAAGGCAATTGGCCGCACTGACGCGGTGATCGTCGCAGGAGCCACGTCTGCGTTCTTCCTAACCTGCATTCCGAAGCTCGGCCATACATACTGCCAAACGCGGGAGCGTAGGCTATGCGAAGCCTCTGCACCCTGATCTCGGTATCCTTCGATCCAGGTGGTGTACTTCGTTTCTACAGTAGCCTGATTGAGGTCAGTGTCAGAGGGTTCGTACTCAGCAGTATCACCCTGCACAATCGAGCCATCAGGCAGCGTGAAGAACCCGTTCAGCTTCACGTCCATCCCACGGTAAGGCAGGCTGGTTTCGGCTTTGAACACATACTTCTTACCGGTCTCAATAACTCGCGGCCCTGTCACGTAAGGACGAGGTGCCTTCACTGCTCGGAAGTCAACCGCCGTTTTCGCAACTTCATAGGCATAGCCGTCATCAGCCGGTGCCGTGGCAGAGCGCACACGAGCCCACAGGCGGTATCGGGTTTCTTCATCGCTCGAAAGCGTGATGCTATCCCCTGTCTGCGCGTAGGTTTTGCCACCGTCAGTAGACCACTCAACAATGGCATTGCCACCGGAGATTGGCTCATCGTTCAACGTCAGGTTCGCTGTGTACTTGCCTTCACTTCCGACAAACAACGTGGTCGGGCCGATAACAGCAATATCAGGTTTGTCGTAAGCGACAACACTGACCGCTTCGGTGTACTTTTCCGCACCTGAGTTGACGTTCACCACCTTGGCCCGAACCTGGTACTCCCCCTTGTCGAAGGTCTTCACAAGCTGATACTTGTATCGATCTTCTGGGATGAACTGCTCCCAGGTTTTACCGTCGTCCTTACTGGTTTCCCACACAACCTGGCCGGTAGCCCGGAGATCCTGACGGTCGTCCAAAGATAGCTTGAACACAGCAGTGAACGGAGCTTCACCAGACAACTTGCGAGCCTCCACGCCAGCACCGATGGCACCACCGCGAAGCACTGTCAAGAAGGCAGGTCTGATAGACAACTCTGTGCGGTTGTAACCCTCAACAGGGCTTTCCAGAACAGCCTCAGCAGCGATACGGACGGAGGAAGTATCCACACCAGACAGGTCTACTGAGAACTGAGCTTCACCGTTCGATGCTTCCGCATAATCAGTGAGCGCAACCGTCTCGTTGTAGGCCTTTTGCTGGATCAGGCGTACTTTCCACACCCCCATCGTGTTAGCGTCATAGTCACCATCAGGTTTGTACTGATCACGGATGAGAACCCTAACCGGCAATGCCTGGGTGTCAATCGCGGTATCACCTTTAACTTCAACGATAGGACGGATACTGTCAGAAGGTGCAGAGATAGCCCGGTAGACAACCTCAGTCTTCACATCAGGCACCTTGTTGTAGGCCGCGTTCACCTTGTAGGTGGTCTCCTCCCACAACGCTCGCTCATCGGTATTGATGCGGCGATACACCTTATTGGTGGCACCCCATCCCGGAGTGAAGGTCTCAGACTCAAGAACATCCGAGTTGCGCGATATGGCAATATCCAGATCAGCTCGTTCAGAGTTGATAATGGCATCACCCAGGTAGTTACCTGTCATCGGCACCAAGTAGATGTTGTCTTTGAAGTTGTAGTCGGAGGCTAGTTCAACGGTCGGAGCTGGTGGGTCAACCGCTTCGACATTGAAAGTCTCGTCGTTCAACGTCACCCTAGTGCCGTTACGGGTGAAAATACTTACCCGCCACCCCAGTGGATGAACGCCGTTGGAGGCCAATGAACCAGAGAGCGAAGGTGATTCCGATAACGGGTCTTGGACCAATCCATCGGGGATCTGCTGCCACTCGAACAGACAGGCACGGCTTGCACTACCAACAGCCTTGTTCGCGGCCTCTTTTTTCGCACGGTCTGCGCTGAGGGTTATAGAACAGTCTGGCCCCTTGCTCTGCTTGAAGTTCACATCAAAATCTTCAATGACGCGATTCACCTGAGCAATGTCATCAATCGGGGTGTAGCCAACAGAGCCATAGGCAGTAGTTACCGTCAGGTTCTGAGAGCCAGACCCAACTTTTACCTTGGAACCGTCACCACTGAACAGGTACAGGCTGTATTCGACAGGTTGTTCACCAATGCTCACAGCCTGCCCCACCAGCCCAGCAACTTTCATCCCGTTGTTGTCCTGCGTAGTTTGTTCAGCCTCATCTGGAGTTCTGTCCCACTGGAGCAAACACACCGGGTCACGAATTGGGTCTGCGGCCATAGCCACATCCTCTTTCGTGGTGAACCGGCAAGGCACACCCGACTCTGGCAGGGCATAGATTTTCACTGGGTCAATGACCTGGCGAATTGTCCATGATTCAGCAGAGAGCTTAGCCGTCCCTTTCCAGGTATTGATGTCCACAACCAAGATGGGTGAGTTCGGCGCGGAGGTCATGACAAGAAGGCTGGAAGAGCCGACCACATCAGGAACAGCAGGTTTAACCGGAATGCTCAAACGACCACCTGACGCACCGAAATCATGTTGGCTCATGATCCCCATTGTCTGGCCTGGCTCGATACGCACCCCATTAACCACCAGCGGTACTTTCGCATCAGAACGTAGGGTCGCAAACACGTCGTATGAACCTGTCACGACAGCACCATCACTGAGCGTCAGCGGCTTGGTTTCGATGATCCGTTTGCCATCTGCATGAACAAATTCATGAGTGACAGCGGGGACCATGACCTTGCCATCCATCCCATCCGCCAGCATTACCTGACGAGGTTTGTACTCGAAGCCAACAGCCTTTTGAACCGCATTGCCTTGTGCATCCTCACCGGAAACAGTCAGCGTGTAAGATTCCCCTTCCTTCAAAGAAGGGAACATTACCGGGTACTCAAGGCGGAATCGACCTTTCGACTCCTCACGCCAAGACAACTGCACCTTGTCATTGGCAGGCCCCCCTACAAGGGCAATAGAGGTCAATTTAGGTGAAGGGTCGATAGCATCAGCCAAGGTAATAACAACATCATCTAGAGTCTGGATAGCTGCTCCATCTGCCACACTGAGTGTCATGGTTGGTGGCGTTCTATCAGACGTTATCTGGAACATTGGTTGTCGCGTTAAAGGCCCGTGCATCTCCTCTGCTGCGGCAACAAGACTGTATTGCCCCTCAGGGAGAGTTTTAAGATCCCACTGGTAAGTGTAGTTCTCCCAGTTGTTGGCTATTAACCCACCAGTTGGAGACAGCTTGTTGCCTTTGCTATCTTCAATCCATGCACTTCGCAGACGCAGCCTATCAAAGTAAGCGCCTCGTCCTGGCTGGTTAACGAATAAGGTAAATACCTTGCTATTTTGATCGAACTGCTGACTTAGCTGAGGGTAGTGCTGATCGTTCCAGTTAACCTCTGCCCAAAGAGGATTCGAGCGAAGAGATTTATCCGGATTGAAAACTGTCGCATTATCGTGGACGTACCCTGTTGTGCCTTTAGCCATTGTGAAGCTATTTGCAATCACGCAGCTATCTTGACCAACAGGAATTTCACAGCTTCCCCTGTGAACGGCAGTTTGAACGTAAGGCCTTGGTTCAACTTTGACACGGATACTACTAACAGTGACAGGAAGAACAGAATTGTTCACCCAGTAGCGGTAAAAACTAGACCATCCTATATCACTGTAATTGTAGTCCACACCCAAAAGTCTGGGACTTTTAGGCGCTGATGGAGAGAGTGTGAGGTTATAAGCAATACCGCCTCCCCCCCACTGGCCGAAGTTCACCCAACGCCAATAATTGCCGTCGGTATTGCCATAAGGTGCGGTTGTGACGAGATAAACATAGCTGGCATCTTCTCCTACCTTGGACATCTCTCCCAAGGCATTGGTCATATTTATCCCACCTTCTCTATACTCATGCCAGTTATCACGCGGAACACGCCAAGCTAACTTGATTGGGTTAGTTTTAACTGTCATGCCCTCAGTGTAAGCAACAAATCCGGTTAATCCAGGGCCTAAGTTGTTTGTACTTGAAGGGTCATAAACACCAAAAGGTGCAGACGGAGCATTGGTTATGCTATCAAACATCACTTTTTGACGAGGTGAAAGATAGCTATTTCCAGCGCTATCGCTTATCTCAAACTGAAGTGTAAACACTTCATCCAAGTCAGAGGCTGGGAAAAAGCCAGATTGGAAAGACTGTCTAGCTTGTCCGTTAGCGTCATCGTAGTTCACGGATACATCTTTGTAGAGTGAACCGTCTTGACGATACAGCTTTGCTTTGACGCCTTTGATGGGTGACTCATCAGAGATTCCTGACAGCAAAAAGGCATTATCCTCAGAGCCACCTAGACCCAGTTTCCAAACATCACCGCTAGTAACCTGCCCATAGTTACTATAAACCGGGGCAAGCGAAGAGTAGGTTGGCGGCGTCACATCGACAGTAAGAGGGTATTCATCCGTCTGTACTGTAGAACCATCAGAGGCAAGAATTTCCGCCCTGATAGTGTATGCCCCACCAACTGGAGCTGGTAGTTGAAGTTCCGCACCATAGTAGGATTTTCCACCCACTGTGATGCGATCAGTAGCCCCAAGAAGGTGGCTGGTCGCTGTCGAAACCACTGTTCCATCCGACCGAAGCACCGAAATCTTTACCTTTCGGTCGATACCGGCACTCAAGGCAAACGAGATATTGCCCGTTGGGTTGGCATAGTTGGCATTCGGAGTCAGAGACCGTTGCGTACCATCTGGAGCCTTAAAGGTGTATTCCAGCAGCTCTGCATGAGCAGCACCAGCGGTAAGAACCGCCAGAGCCCCAAGCATCGCCGGAATTTTAGGCTTGAAATTGATCATCGCATTCTCCATTCGTTTTGAGTTACAAGAACCCAATGCTGGAGGTTACGGGAGGGAGTGCATAAACATGGGCTGTGGAAGTGCCCTTTTTGAGCAAATAAGGAAATCCTGAATTGTGTGGGAGAGTGTGTTCAGCGTGGTGTGCTTGGTCAAGACCGAATGGGCTACGGATTGAGAGGGCACGATGGGTGCATGCTGTCTGTCTGCTGATTGCAGTAAAATTAGTGGGATGACGCCACAACTCATAAAAAAAGGTTTAATTGGCGGACTGGAGTGCGTCTCGCTAATAAAACTGTATAAATCCGCGATCACCAGATGCGGTTTCCATTGCAAAATATGCTCTTTTGCTAACAGGAGATTATTGATTCCTGATACCAGAAATGAGGAGCTGAACCTGCCAGAATGATTAAGCAAGGCCTCTATCCCTGTGCGGGTAAAGTGGCACCGGTCAATCACTAAAATTTTAAGCATAAACGTTTCGCATTCAGAAGAGGGGCAATCGACTTTCTGGTTTCAGAAAGCCCTTCATCATAGAGAACTCCGATGAGTGCCAAATGCGGGAACTACGCCGCTAATTATGCTTAATTCTTGCTTTTAGCAGGCGGTGAATAAAAAGGTTGAAATTCATTTTCTTCCGGGCAAAAATGCCATTTCACACATTAGCTTTGCAGGACGACCTGCAAACGCTTCTTTCACCGGGGACGGCCCCATTGTTCTGGAGCCTGATATGTCCTGGATCGTTTTATTAATTGCAGGTTTGCTCGAAGTTGTCTGGGCGATTGGCCTGAAATACACCCACGGTTTTACGCGTCTTACGCCAAGCATTATCACTATTGCGGCGATGATCGTCAGTATCGCCATGCTCTCTTGGGCAATGCGCACGTTGCCTGTAGGAACCGCTTATGCGGTCTGGACCGGTATTGGCGCTGTTGGGGCGGCCATTACAGGGATTTTGCTGCTGGGTGAGTCTGCCAGCCCGGCACGTTTGCTGAGCCTTGGGCTGATCGTTGCTGGCATTATTGGTCTGAAGCTGAGCACTCACTAAGCGCCAGGCTGTTTCACCCAAATCAGTTTATTCACTTCAAACCCTTCCCGGGTCGCGATGGCTAACATTTGCTGTTTCATTTCATCTGAAATAGTAGGGGTCCGTGAAAGGATCCACAGGTAGTCGCGATCCGGACCACAAACCAGCGCGTGACGATATTCCCGGTCGAGTGCAATTACGTTATACCCGCCATAGAAGGGGCCGAAAAAAGAAACCTTAAGCGCGGCTCTGCTTGGGTCGCCGGTGAAATAGGCTTTCCCTTCCGTTTTCTGCCACATCTCCCTGTCAGGGTTATAGCCCTTGTTAATAACGTTGATGCCGCCGTCGTCGCGCAAGCTGTATGTTGCGGTCACTTTATCCAATCCGCGCTCGAAACGATGGTCGAAGCGCGCAATTTCATACCAGGTTCCCAGATAGCGTTTGGCATCAAAGTTATTTACCACGGTAACGCCTTTCGGCGGTGTCGGGGAGCTACACGCGACAACCAGGAATGCAGCCGTAACTGCAGCAACGACGGGCAAAATGCGCATGGGATTTTCCTTGCTGTATTTTTGTTAAGTGTAAATGACAACAGGAAAAAAAGAGAAAGAAAGGAGGCCCAATATCCTGGGCCTCATCGTCAGTTATTGCAGCTTTTCAAGAATGCGCCAGGCCGCCTCGACACGGACAGGGTTAGGATAGCTTTTGTTTGCCAGCATCACGATGCCAAGGTTTTTTTCTGGAACGAAGGCTACGTAGCTGCCAAATCCACCAGTGGAGCCCGTTTTATGCACCCATGAGGCTTTCACTGCGGGGGCGGGCGGGTTTACCTCAACGGCGGGAAGCGCTGCCAATGCCACTTTGCTGTCGCTGCCGTTGATGATCGAATCAGCTTTCAGCGGCCAGTTCAGCATCTCCCAGCCTAATCCCTGGTACATATCGCCAATACGCCAGTAGCGAGACTGCGCAAGCGCAATGCCCTGCTGGAGCGTTTTCTCCTGAACGTGGCTGGCATCCATGTTGGCCTGAACCCAGCGGGCCATATCAATAACGCTGGATTTCACGCCATAGGCTTCGGCGTCAAGTTGTCCCGGAGAAACGTGTACGGGCTTCCCTTCGCGATAGCCCAAGGCATAATCTTTTTGTTCGTTCTGCGGAACCGTAATCCAGGTATGCGCCAGTTTTAATGGTTGCAGGACGCGTCTGGTCATTGCCTCTTCGTAACTCATTCCTGAGGGTTTCACCGCCAGCGCGCCAAACAGACCAATGCTGGAGTTAGCGTAAAGTCGCTTAGCGCCCGGAGTCCATTGCGGCTGCCAGTTTTGATAAAAATGCAGTAATGCGGCTTTATCCCTAACGTCATCGGGGATCTGCAGCGGTAGGCCGCCTGCCGTATAGGTGGCTAAGTGCAGCAGGCGGATACCCTGCCACTGTTTGCCTGTCAGTTCTGGCCAGTATTTCGTGACCGGATCGCTGAGCTTAATTTCGCCGCGGGCGATAGCATCGCCGCCCAACACGCCGTTAAACGTCTTACTAACCGATCCTAGCTCAAACAGCGTTTGCTGCGTGACTGGGTGGTTATTGGCGATATCGGCTTTACCCCAGGTGAAATAATAGGGTTTTCCCTGGTAGATAACGGCAACGGCCATACCCGGAATAGCCTGCTCCTGCATCAACGGGGTGATGGTGCGATTAACGATATCGGCAATCTGTTGTTCTGTTTTTGCGGCAGCAAATGTGGAGAAAGAGGCTGTCAGCAGCAGAGCGCAGCATAACGATTTTTTCATCATGAAATCAGTTCCGTAATTAAAAGCAAAAAGGTGTCCGGGCCCGTCAGACGCAATCAGTGTGTTTGATTTGCACCGTGTTGACAAACGGTTAAATTTAGCAGCAGATATAAGTTTTTCCTAAATTCCACGTGTGTTTTTTATTAGCTTCAAAAATCACTATTTCACGAAGAATTTAGACTGCTTCTCACACATTGTAACATTATTTACAACCACCTTTCAATCATTTTTGATAAATCATTGATTTCATCTTTGCTGCAATGATACTTAATAAACTCTGCAAGTTATCCACAGAGCAACACTCAATTTTATTGATGATATTCTTATTATACCAGACATTTTTCATACACTCCCTTGTACGGATAGTTTTCCGACAACTTCATGATTACATATCTTGCGGTTTTGATTATTTTTGCTGCAAGAAATACATACTTCAAACGAAAGGTCTTTATTTGCTGTCTGTATTCTGAAGAGTCCAAGGAATCAAACTTGAACAACAAAAATAGGTTATATGAAAGCATCATCATTTGAAACACGGCTTCATTCGCCCAAAATGACTTTAGCAAGAGATGACCCACCGCCATGTCGTATTTGGCTTCTTTGATATAGTTTTCAGCATTACCACGCTTTTCATAGTATATAACTACTTTTTCAGAAAGCAAGGTAGTATTTGTTACAAAGAAAAAGTAGTCGTATTCGGAACCTTCTAAAAGTGATAATTGTGCTCTTTCTTTTTCTGGTTTCAGTACGCGAGATACGACAAATCTTCTGTCTTTTTCCCATTTAACTAATTTTGTATACAGTTCTGTAGTTTCTCTACCTTCTTCTCCTTTAACGAATACAATTGATGAATTCGTTGCTTGTGAGGTGAGTGTAGAATAACTTTTGGCTTTAATTAAATATTTGCATCCAAGAGATTCTATCGTTTCGATAATTTTTTCATCAAAGTAGCCACTATCCATTCGAAATAAAATTTCTAAATCGTCTGATTTGATGTTAGCAACAATTTCTTTGATCATTTCCGCAGCACCGTTTGCAGTGTAAGTATTGCCACTTCTTACAAATCCGGTAACATATGCTTTTAATTCGTCGCAAAATGCAAATTGGATATTGTAGCATCGGTTTCCCAGTTTCTTAGGATTATATCCTTTTGACGCACCTTCTTGATGACCTTCTACGTTAATTACACTACTATCAATATCAATCGTAATGGATGTCAATTTACTTTTAGTGAGCAGTTTTTTAAAGACTTTAAAATTAATGTCTCTAAACATTTGGGTTGTCTTGAAGTTGAAGTTTCCTAGAAACCGTGACACTGTTTCAGGTTCTTTTACGGAAATATCAAACTCGTTGACGAGGGGATCATTTTGAAGTAGCTTTAGACGTTCTAACTTATCAATGCCAATGAAGTGACCGCAGAGCATGGTCTTTATATGATTCATCTTGATTTTATTTGTTGAGTCATTATCAAATACGAGGTCATTTTCAATAAAATCAAAAATCCCATTGCTTTTTGCATTCTCAAGGAGCAGAAAAAGACCTGCATTTGATGTTAGATTCTTAGCTTTGAAATCAATTTTATTAATCATAATTAGAACCCCTTTTTACTACTTTTCTTACTATTATTTTACCATATATCGAGTCATAAAAGCTGATAATTTAACATATTTTTGAGCACTTTTCTTTCACCCAATGGGTGAAAGCTGAATTTCGAAGGAATGCATATTTATCAAGGCTTTGATTATGCTTTTTGAAGTACTGACGTAGAATCTAGGGAAATAGTTGGAATTTGTTATGACTGGACTTTTTGCCAAAAAATAAGGGCAGCTTTTAGGCTGCCCCTATCACCCGTTGATTAACGGCAAGGTGTCTTTTACACCCCCAGGCCATTGCTGAGTTGCACAACAGCCGGGATGACCTTCTCTGCATGTTCCAGAGTAGCAGACATGATGGATTCCACTACGGTCGGGGAGTTGTACAGGCCCATACCGCCACCGATACCCATAGCGAAAGCCATGAGGCTCTGGCGAGCGATACCACCAACAACACCGACCAGGATCATCGCACCCGCAACGATTCGACCCAAAGTACCTTGGGTCCAATCCTTGAGAGTTACCCATACGTCGTCAAACGCTGTACCACCAGTACCAGCGTGGGCCTGATCCGGCACGAGCAGGAAGGCTACCACCATCAACCCCAGGAAGAGGAAGAGTGCGTTGTTTTTACTTGAGGCATTCGCCAACTGATTTGCGTTCATCAAGAACATCTCCTATTTGGTTGTTTCAGACTTCGGTTCGTGTTGTACCGTTTGCAGCGGTCTCAAAACTGGCTCACTTTGCGGTGTGCCATCCCCAATCACCCACCTGCGCGGTTCGATTTCGGTATAGACATACCCTGTCACGATGAGATCACCATTGGTGTCCTCCCAGGGAGCTACCCAAATCCGCATAACCTGTGCTGGTGTACGAATTGGAATCGGGCGATCCGGAAGACGCGGTGCGACATAGTTGTCAATCACCGGGTCTCCGGAGCTAGATGAGTTCGCTGAAACGTTTGAGGAACCTTCGCCATCCGCTTCCGCTTTGGCCTCGACTTCCTCTGGTTTCATTGGACGCGGGACATTTCCGTCATTGGTTGCGGCGTAAACGTCTCGCGCTGACATACACTGAACACCATTCGGCATTCCCGGACAGCTATACTCATCCTTGCCGATGTTGAACGTCGAACAGCCCGACAAAATAAGTAGCGCTGCACCCACCCCCAACATCTTTGCGGATCTTACTGCCTGTTCCTTTTGAGCCTCGCCTCTGGAACTGCCCTTTCTGGTCAAAATGTTCAAATTTTTCATTTCTTGGTTCCCCCGGTGGAACGAATTTGTAGCTTGGTTCCTTTGGTCACGATGATGTCTACCTGACGGCCAGCATCGACCTCGATAACAGGGAAGATGCCTTCGGCCATGTCGATATAGAACTGAGCGATGCGATCTAGCGCCTTACTGGCCCCCTTCACTGCTGCTCCCTGCAACATCTGGTCGGAGAACACAGACTGGTACTGGGTATTTGAGCCAGGGTTAGTGCTAACGACCGGCACAGGATTGACGTCAAAGGCTTCGGAAACGCCACCAAGGAAGCCTGCCATCAAGCTCTTGGCGATGATTTGCCCCTGCTTCGATACGACGCGACCACGGACACCGGCCTTACCGTCTTCACCCACTGCATAGGAATCCAGCTTCGCTTCTATGACACCCCCATCATCCCGAACGCACGAGAAGGTCTCGCCACGCAGGTACGCTCGCTCTGAACTGAGATCTCCATAGCCTGAAACAATCAGGAAGCACTCACGAACATCCGCACGGAAGCGGTTAGGCAAAATAGCCTCTTTCTGAATCCTGAGGGTCGAAGGGAACGGATCTCGACGAGCACCTTGAGATGTTGGTGCGTCCATACCGTTGATGAGCACCCCTGTCAGGATGGAGCCAGAAGGTAGGTAGATAGACTCATCATCCTTGTTGTCCTTCTCTTCAACTTCTGGCGCTTTCTGCGAGTAGCTCACTATTTGGATGCCTGGTTTAGTTGCATCACGACCGTCTCCCTTGCCAGTTGCAGGAGCCCCACCCTTCGAGTCAGGAAGCGGTGCGTCCCGAAAAAAGGATGCAGGATCTTTGTAGTCGAGCTTTTTCTCCATGAACTGACCATCACCACCAGATGCACCATTAACATCGGCTCTGGCATCCTCTGATGAAGAGGATGTTTTTCCACCAGCAGCGCCGGTTTCGACTTTCTTAGCCAATTCCATGTTCTTCTGGGTCAGGCGGTCCAAATCTTGACGAAGGCGGGTCATCTCACGGCCAACATCACTGGATTTCCCGGCAGTGGTTTTGGTTTCCTCCAGCTCTTTCTTGACTCGTTCCAGCTCCTTTTTCAGGTCGGAGTTTTCACGAGACACCATCTTCACATCGGCAGACAACGAATCTATCCCGATCTCACGGGTGTTTTTGTCTGTGAGAACGTGCTTGATGGTTTCTTGGCGACCGCGCTTCTCTTCTTTCTTGGGTTCACCAGAGAACATTGTCACGACCGCAAAAAGAACGAAGACGCCGCCAGCGATAGACACCCAACGCTTCTTGTTGGGGTCTAACTGTGTCCAAAATCGCTTAATCATTGGGCACCTCCCAGCAGCGATGGACGCTTAGACGTTGGTGCGAGACCACGCTTCTGCTTCTTCGCCACATAGATCTCCGTCTTCTGGCCGGGCTCAAGCACGTTAAGCGGCCACGTAGTCACCGCAGCCACATCCCAGCTCCCACACAACGCCTCTTTGAACTCAATAGGCTGATCAGAGACGTTCAGGGCGACACCGATGAACACGTTAAGGTGGTGGCCCATCATGTATTGCCCCTTGCTGAAATCCACCTTTACCCCAGGATGAGCGCAGCTCGGCACCGCAGCACCAGCAGGGATGCGGTTCAACGTGTAACCTTGAGGGACTTCACCAAGAGCAATCTTGCGGAATACCGACCGGATGGTTTCGACATAAGGCTGGCTCTGTTCCCAGGTCTCAGCCTTGGTATTGGCAAAAGCACCAGTGATACCTACACCACCATCGAGCTTGAGAAAGACTTCTCTGGGCGGAATACGACGGGGAACCATCGTCAGGCTGAGAGCTTGGGCTTCCGAGCCTTTTTCAGTAATGAACATAGTCACCGGATACTGCTTATCCGTGGCGACATAGACCACATTCTCTTTGATGCAGACCTCACCACACTGGCCGTTATCCGTCGCCCCGGTCAGAGATGTTGAAACGATCTCAGGATTGCTGAAAGGCGTGACGATTCGGTTCGGATGACCAACGGCTATCGGGATGATCTGGTTAACCCCCGGCTTCATCGTCAGTAAGGGGTTTTCATTCATGCTGCCCACAACCTCATGGGAGCTTTGTCCTGACGTCACAGGGGCAGGAACATCCTTTTTCATAACACTGGCCGGGACAACAGGAATGTCATCCGAGGCATAGGCCATTGAAGTTCCAAGCGCCAAGGACAGCGCCAGGAGCGAAAGTTTAGCGTTGTTCTTCATGCTTTCTCCGGTTTTCTTCTTTGCGCTGGAGTTGCTCCAAAACAGTTTTGGTGCGTGGCTTTCCTACATAGGTGTCGATGTAGTCCAGCACGGGCGCGTAGTTTGAAATCTTGATGGCGAACTCGTAGGAGCGTTCGCTACGCTCTTCGTTAGAAGAAGCCCCTTTGACGTAGGAATATCCGTAGACAAACACCTTGTCGCTCTTGGGCTCGTACTCAACAAAACGCGGCTCAAACCGCATGGTTACGCGGTCGTTCTTGATCTGTTGAGCTTGAATTTCGATGGCATCAATCACGTCCTGATAGATGCTCGGGGAGAGAAGCGGGGTGATCCGTTCTTTCACAAAGTCAACGGTTCCTGGCGTCACATTGCCAAGGAGCTGAGCAAAAGCGAAACCCCAAGCCTCTTTATAGGACTGAGAGGCGTTACTTTTCGTCACCCAGGCTTCTTCCGTGAGCGTGAAAGGCTGGATAGTGACGATGGTTTCCTTGCTGAATACTTGGACCACCAGCAGGAAAACGATAGCAATAAGACCACCCTGGAAGATTCGCCCCCACTTATTTTCTGTTTGGGTCCCTTCCCAGGTCTTGAGATACTTTTTCAGGTTCAAGGCAAATACCTCCGGACAAACGGGTTCTTGAGAGATTTGGCCTTGGTCATGATGAACCCGGCCCAGTAGATCATGTGGAGCAGGTATCCATCCGGATGGTTATCCCTGAATCGGCGATAAAGGTTGGTTACAAGTAACCCCCCCAGAAAGCAGATCAGAGCCTTACCGATGATGACCCCTATCGTTAGCCCCAAAAGCATCGGGGCCAACTCATCTGCGCTCCACAACAGCAGATGCGGGGGCTCATCGACCCGGCGCGGTATCTTTACAGGCTTCATAGCAACCCTCTTCTTTTCCTAGTGGCCTGTATTCTCATTCAGGGTCACTGATTTTCTGCCACGGCTTCGCGCCCTTTTCGGGCACTTCCAGCGACAAATAAAAAAAGGCGGCCTAAGCCGCCTTTTTTGCGTTTACTGGATCGGTTATTGATTTTGAGGAACCGCTTCCGAATGTTTTTCCGAAGCCGCAACGCTAACTTCATTGGCTGGTCGGGCCACCTCCAGAGTTTTCACTTCCTTGTTAGCATTGGCTTTAAACTTGAACATCAGACTGTACGCCGCCAGCAGGAAGAAGCTGAGAATGCCCCAGTAGGTCTGAACCGTGCCCAGAGCCTTGGCCGGGTCACTTGCAGCTCTGTTGGCCGTATCAGCAGCCAACTTAACCCACTGACTCCAGTCAAAACCTGCCGCAAAAGCAGACAGCCAAAACGCGACGGCCACTGGAACGATGAAGATGCACATCAGCACCGCGTTCATCAAAAACCAGAAAAATTGTTTATTAAGGTTCACACTTCCTCCCATTAACCTAGAAAATTGAATGCGTGTTCCAGGTTCATCCCTGCAACAACACCTATAACGAACATCACCTGCCAGACAAGGAACTGCCAGGAGATGAATGAACCAGATGAGCTTTCGCTTTCTCTGACGTGAGCTTGTGCGGACATAGACCCTCCAAATAACTTGTCGTCATCACGGAGTAATCGTCTCTTAATTGATCAATCTAGGAACAGTGCTGTTACGGCCCATTTTGGGCACTTTATGGAGGTTTATTCGAGGAGATGATAAGAGCGGGAGGCGAAAAACTTTCACATGTGAAAGTTCAAAGCGGCCGATGGCCGCTTGTTTCACACTGTTCTATTGTAACGGAGTTCTCGATAAGCATCCCATGCTTGCTCTGATGAGACACCTCGACGACCAACATCTGTGGCGCACTCAAGGTCCATCTTGTACTGCTTAACCTTCTGGTCTGCTGTATCGCCCCAGCTCATGGCTGATGGGTACTTGGAAACACTAAACACATTTTCAAGTTCAGCCTGATAGTCGTCGTTTTGTAACAGAGGTTCGGTTTCACCATCATCCCAGCGAATGTAAGCCTTACCCTGGAGAGCCTTCAAATGCAAAGGCACCAGTAAGGTGGAAATCACTTCGTCAGCCCTGATGTCTTTGTAAGCACACCAGTGAGGTTTAACGGTGATCACACCATTTACCAAAACGATGTCACACGCCAGTGTCGCTTCAACATTATCGTTAACATCCTGCCGAGCGTAGATCTCCACGAAACCAACCTGCTCTGGATCAACCTTGTCGATGAAGCTCCAAAAGCTGGGGTACGACGTTCCATCGCTGAGCGTCAACTGACCGTCATGCTCTTTCAGTATACGGTTCAGTTGTGCAGTGAAGAACTCTGCCGACACTTTTCTTGCCAATGGTTCCATATCACTCAGTCGTAGAGTGGCTCCTCCACTCCCCTCATACACCTCTCCAAAAAAGAAATCTCTCTTACGCATTAGACTTTGCCACCTTTAATCGCTTGCTGGGTCAGCTTGATCCAGTTCAACGGGTTTTCACAGTCAACATGGTTGCCAGCGGCACCAACTACCGTTTTGTATGCCTCCGAGCCTGCCGCTGTGTGTACAGCCAGCATAAACGAAAACATAGGGTCATTTTGCATGGTGCCAATCATCATTGCACTGGAAGTGTCTTTGAGCTGGCAGTTTTCAACCCGCAGATTGAGTACATCTTTTGCCACCATCTGACAGTCGGGACACACCTTCTCAAGGTTCTTGAGCTTTGCGTCGTCATTGAGCACATCAGGAGCCGCGATGGCAGTACCGGCTATACACAGCCCCAGTGCCAGCAGTTGGAGTCTATTAGTTACTTTCATGGTTCCTCTCTATATCGTTCCAATTTCGTTTCGGTAAAAGAACAGTGGCCCAGTGACTGTTCTGAGTTCCGGCGTTACTTGCTTTACTCTTGAGCAAATATGCTGCTTGAAAAAGTTGTGGTATCCGTACAACGCTGGGCGTGTAAATACGGAAAAGATAATGAGGGTGATGGCCGCACCAGCGGCCCACCCGATCACGTCCGGAGAGATAAGTCCTGACACGTCTGAGATACGTTCTGGTTCAACCAAGCGGCACACCACCAGCACCCAGAACCACATTACCGGCATCACAAAGATCATCTTTCCGACGCAAGCAATGAGCACCTTCACCAAATTCAAGCTCTGCGCCCAGTAAAGCCACAACGCAGACAAGGATTGGCGACGTATCACCTGGTAGACGTTCAATGGGATGTCGCACAGATGCACCCCATCTTGATTTATAACGGAGTAGCTCATCCTCCCTCCCTATACCCGTTTCTGGAGGTTGCCGAACGTCAGGCCAACCAGGACACAGCACGTCATCATTGTCATCGGGATGACAACCGGATCGAGCGCTATGGGGATGAAGAACGCGATGAACAATCCGGCCATCAGGTACATCGTTCCGCGAACGCTGTAACGATGGAGAACCGGACTCGCATAATCGAAGTTGGTCCGCTTAATTCGCCATGTCATCATCCCGTCATATACCGCAGGTACGAACAGGATCAGCATATAGGGAGCCCACGCGGCTAACAGTGCCAACCTTGTGTAGAACTGGTAAATGACGTTGACAAAGGCTTCCATGCGGCCTTTGACCCACACAAACCAGCCCTTGCCCATGTCCTGCATCCCCTTGGACTTCTGGCGCTCCTCTTCTGATGGGATCAGCGTTTGGTACATCCCCTCATAGAATCCTGAATCAATAACGCTCGACCTGAACCAGGTAGATGCTTTGTTCTGTATCCAGTCTCTTGCTTCGACACCAAGACTCTGTTCCACCAGCTCGGATTCCCTTTTGATGGCTCTGTCTGTCCAGTCGCCAGGGATCAGCAGCAATATTGCCAGCAACTCAATAACCAGCAGCCATGCGACCAGCAACCACGGCTTCTTCATAGTCGGTTCTCCTTAAAACAGTTTTCACGCTCTCACAGGTGATGAGCTCATACAGCAAGCCACGCAAAGAGGTCTCATCCTCATGGGGCTGCGGGTTAATGGATAGTTCTCCTGGATGGGAAGAAAGCCACAGTGAGAACGACTCTCCTGAATCGACAGACCATGAATCACCGCCACTATCGACAATTTGCACTTCCAACGCCCGGCAGGTTTCGGTGATCAGGGTTTCCAGAAATGCCCCAATTCTGGCCGGGTCTTCATATTTCTCTCTCTGCTCATGAAACACGAGCTGGCTGTAGCGATGCAGAGCTTCTTCAATGATCGGGTAAATCACAGGCTCCTGATTAGCCTTAATCCCGTCTGTGATGTAGCAGCTCAGCTTCTCGATGATGGCCTCCGATGCAGGCCAGTCGAATTGGAGGATGCTCAGGATGTGAGCGTTCTTGCGGCCACGACTTTTCAATTCATTCATAACCCTGTCGAAAGGGTTCACATCGACCATGATGGCTACCTCGTAATTTCTATACTTCTTGTCACACATAGCTCTGCTCTTACTGGGTCAATATGGGCAGACGGCCTTTTACGATTGTTCCGCCTGAAATTTTGGCTATGTATTCCAGGTTCGGAAGCATTCCCAATAACTGGGCTGGGAACAGATCAGCTTCCTCCTCCATCAAACGCTCGCCTTGGTTGCCTCCGTGCATAATGGGCTCCTTGCCATCCGAGTTCTGGCCTTGAGTCCGCATGACGTACTTGAGCCGGGTCTTCGGCAAGTTATCTGCGATATACTCCTGTGTTTCACCATCGACGATACGCAGAGCAAACGTGTTGTTGATGTTCCCCAACACTTGGAGCGCTTTGTCTTTGCTACCCAGTCGAGCTGCGAAGTCAGCAAAAGTCTGAGTTGCAACGAAAAGACGAAGTTTCGCACCGCGACCTTTGTTCAGGAGCTGGATGAACGGGTCGTTGATCACCTCAGCAGCCTCATCAACAAAGATATTTACGGGTCTGTTGTTGACGCCGTAGTTGTATCTGTCACCGGCAACCGCTGTCAGGTCTGACAGGAAGATGGACCCCATAGCACTACCAACCATGTTGTCGGTCAGGGAGTCGAGCCCCAGATAAGCAACTTGAGCGTTGTTGATGATTTTTGCGGAATCAGTGATCTGGCGTTCGTCGCTCAGATCAGATGAGTCTGGAGACAGCAGAGGGCCTAGCTCCCCGGACGTCAGCATATTCATGATCGGCAGGAGGTTCGCCACCATCTTGGAGAAGTGGGTTTGGTCGTGCTGGAACATCGACAGCAAGCCTTCCAGATCAGAGTTTGGGTGCTCAGGTTGGATGATGTCGTAGTAGAACTTCATCAACGCGAAAGCGATCTTCTCACGCGAACCGTTTTTGACTTTCTCCAAATAAGCCGCTGCTTCTGCCTCCCAGTCGGGCATAACTCGCTCTGAGTAAGCCTGAACGGCCTTGATGACCAAGCCAGCAGCGCCACCTTCAAGGAATCGGCGGAGCTTTGTCAGGTTGGGACGATCATGAGTGATGACCAAGCCCTGAGCGATGTTGTTCAGTGCCTGCCATCCAAATGATTTGAACGGGTCGGCCCCTGCTTCGGACGGGATCAACGCTGCCAAACGACTTGCAATTTCAGTCACGCGGGTGAAGTTACGCAGAGGGTCGATACGCACCGACTCTTCCGGGAATGCTGGATGAAATGAGACGAATCTTTCCGGCTGCCCCATAGCTTCACAGGCACGTCGTGCATTGTCCCGCATCTCCTTATCCCCTTTCGGGTCTATGATGATCACGGCTTCCCCACGCAGAATGGCCTGTGAAATCAGGATGTCGAACATACGGGTCTTGCCCGAGCCGGTGGTCCCAACGATCAGCGAATGCCCCTCAGTGTGCTTGAGTGGCTGCATCAGCTTCTCTTCTTTGGGTTCTACCCCGTGAATCCAGGGCTGGCCGATTGGCAGCTCCTTTTTCTTACCCTGTATCTTCCGGACAACCTTTTTGACCGTGGACTCTCTCCCTACGATGGAAGTCCAGTCGCGTTTCAGGATCTCAAACACGCGCTGGGCATGGCGGTTTTCCCACAGGAACCCACTACCAAGCCACATATCGTCCGGCGTGTCCTTGATGTACTTTTGGAGCTCCGCAATAGAAATAAACTCCAGATCACGCCCCTTCAAATGCTTTTGGAGCAGGTGAAGTTTGATAGCCTTTGGCAAACGAGCCATCGCCATCACGCCACAGATCCCCGTCATCCAATAGAAGGGCTCCGGAGGCATCGTGCTGACTTGCTCTACGGCCAAAGCCGCGCCGGAGGCGGCAAGCCAGCCTGCTACAGCATTTTTTTCATAGTTGGGCCGCCACGGCATCTCGTAGGCGAGCGGGTCATAACTCATTGTCATGTTTCATTTACCTCTAAATACAGTTTTCCCTGACGTTTCTTGAGCAAAGGCCGTCTCTGTGCCCGGCTCAGCATCCCGCAGAGGATGTGTTTGCTGATGCCGATGTTTTCACCGGCAATCATGTCGAAGGCTTTGTCACTGGTTACTAAGCAGCCATCCTCTTCCAGGACAGGTGTCACGAGCCATCTGCCCGAGCGTTTTTGGATCATGTCCTTGAGCATCTGGAGTGCTTTCTGAGGCGTAACACCAGACGGCAAGAAATCTTCCGCGTTGATGTCTTTCGGGTTTGTTTTCGCCTTAGGCGGCTCAAACTCCCTAACCTCTGGCTCTTCCCTTTCTCGCACCTCGACGTGTCCCAATTCCTTCTCACGCTCAACTTTGGGCTCAGGAGCCACTGGTTGAACCTCCCGCTTAGGAAGGCGAGCCACGTTCTGTTTTTCTTGGACCGGCTGGCGCTGCGGCTCTTCAACCGGAGAAGTAACATCGACCTTCTTCTCCTTCTGCTGTGGCTGGGAGTCCTTACCTTTCGCCTTTTGTTCAGGCGAGGGTTTACCGGCGTTAACCTCAGGCTTCTGCTGCTGCGCCTTTTTTCGGCTTTGTTGTTTCGGTGCAGACTTATTCTTGCTTGCATCCAAGCCAGGGGGAGAGACGAGCTCAAAGGCATCCTGGTATCCCCCCATTGACGCCTCGGCATCCTTAATGGCCGCTACGACTGCATCTGAAAGCTGCTCCGCCAGTACAATTGCCTTCACTCCGCTGAAATCACGAACTTTGCGACCTGGCATAATCGGGTCTGGAACAATCGCGTTGGCGTGGGACAGCTTCGAGAGAACCTCTGACGGCGCACCCAGCGACCGAGCGCCATCCGGGTACAAAATGACGGCTTGACCCTTCATCAGGCATAGGACTTCGCCCAGCGTCGTTTTACCTTCCAAAACAGGCATGATCGCTTGTTCAAGCAACGCCGATGCTCCTCCGTACCCGGCTAACATCTCAACGAGTAAGGTCTTTGCGTCTTTCTCATGCAGATTAGGTTTGTCCGTAGGTGGCATTGCTGGCGCTGGTGTTGTTTGTTCTGGTGCGTCAGTCAGCATAGGGAGCGGCTCAATCGCCCATGATGGCGGTTCATCAGAACTACCGAACATTGGAAAGTCATCGCCCTGCAGGGAGTTTTGTTCTTGTGGAACGAAGTCCTGTTTTGGCTGCTTCTCTTGCTTTCCGGGCATTGCCACATCTGGGATTTCTGAGTTTGTTGCGTCAGTGCTGGCTGTCTCTGCCGATGCGCTGAATGCGTCAAACGGAAAGTCGATGTCCCCCAGTCCACCCCCAACATCCTTGAGTGCTTGTAACGGATTGTCGTTTGCCAAAGGTGGTGCGTTTTTGGCAATGTCCTGAGGGGACAAATCCTCTTTTGCCTCTGGTTTGTGGGGTTGTTTCTCTGTATCACTCTTCGGTTTTGCTTTGCCCGGTTTGCTCTGCGGCTTACCCTTCTTGCCAGCGTCAGGCTTAGATGATTCCGTTGATCCAGCATCTTTTTGCTCTGGTTTCTCCTCGACAGCATCTGAGGTGCTTTTCAGCATCTCCATCGCATCACCAAAGCCAAGACCAGCTAGAGCTTTCTCTGCTTCCTGCTCTGCGGCCAACATGTCATCGTTCAGAGCTGACACATCTTCCTCTTGGTCGTCATCGACTTCCTCAGGATCAACGAACTCAATCTCAGCGTCCTCAACATCACCAACAACTTCCGCAGCAACAGCCGCAGGAGGCTCAGTCGTAAACACCAGGTCGTTTGATTCGAGTCGGAGCATCAAGATCTTCACCGATCCCGCCGCCTCCTGGAGCATCTCAGGCAAAACTTCCCAGTAGCGGTAGTACGCACGTTCACCCTTCTCCTGCACCGTGTTTGGTACAGCAAAACCACGTTCGATGAGAATGTCGGCCAGTGTGTCAGGGTCTCGTGGAATACCGGGGATCTTGTCGTGGCTGATCAAGTCATAAAGGTCCCCAAGCTGTTTCCAGGCAATGAATACACCTTGGTTGAGGTGCCAGACTTTCGCGCCTGGCTCATTGACCTTCCATTTTCCGGTTTTAACCAGGCGGCGGATGGCATCGAACACGTACCGCTCGACAGGCACACCATAGGAGAACTCGTCCACATCGAGACGACTCTGGCGAAGGTCCCGTGAGACGCTCTCTTGGTCAGCGCGAAGCATCAGCTTGGTCACAGGCTGATTGACGCTGGTTCCTGAGATAGCTTCCAGCATCGCTTCCATGATGGACGGGCCAGACTTGGACAGAAACTCCCGAGTCTCAGCCGGAATAATTCGATCCACCGCCAGCAGCGAGAATTGCTCATGTCTTTTGTGTCGCTTGTCGCGCCACCGGATAAAGTAACGGTCGATTTCGTGACGGTGTGCCCAGTCATGAAGTGACTCCGAATACGGGTTCCATGTGATTGACCCGTCTTTGTCCGTAATGGACACATCCGAGAGCGGTTTACCCACATCATGCAGCAGCCCGGAGAAACAGCTCGCCAGTCTCCAACGCGGCTCATTGTCACGGCGTTCACGAGGCGTCCCCTCGATGGAAAAGATAACTGACTCAGATGCCTGAGCTGCCCAGAAGGCCACTTCAAGCCCATGTCGGAACAGACCACCAGCGCCACGGTGGTGGTGTGATTCGGAAGCTGGCAACAGGTGAACAAACGCGGCATACCGCTGGATCACCGGCAAAACAAGCCGGTTGAAGTCGTCCACAGTGAAACCGAGAGAGTTCCGCACTTTCTCAATCAGTTCAGCTTGGGTTGCCAGTATCTTGTCTAGTGGGGCCACTGGCAGGCCCTTGGCAAAAGGTGGGTATCGAGGGATTTCTTCATCTTCCACGTCTTTAAGCGGCAACACTCTGACGCTCGGCGCGGTCTCGATCACTCCACTTCGCCCACCAAATAACTTGTTAAGGGCTTTCAGCATGTAGGTTGACCATATTCCTATCGTATTTCTCGTCGCTACATGCTCTCAAAACACCTTTAGATCGCACACACGCCTATCTGTCCAATTTGGGCAGTTTGAGAAACCAGCTTTCCATCCCCCCCCTTTTAGAATGGGCTCATCGACAATTTTTTATGAGGAACGACACGATGAGACAACTGATAGCAATTCTGGGAGTGGCAATTCTGGCCGGGTGTGCCTCTAACGCCCCCGAGCAAAAGCCTCAGCCCCAGACTGCCCCTGCCGAAAATGACAAACCTGCCCGAGTTAGCCGGGAACTGTCGATGGCATGGGACAACATGGGGCGCGGTGGTGCTGCATTACGTCAACCTGGTTATATCCATGTGCTGGGCGACGGTAATGTCAGCGCAACGATGAACAAGGTCAAAGATGACTCCGCTGGTTCAGATAAAACTCCAGCAGGGATCAAACAGCACGGGGATGTCAACGAAGCCATCAATACCTTCAAGTCCATGAATAAAGGCAAAGGCTACTCGCTGTACGAGTTGTCACGCTGGGAACGCTATTGCGATGGTGGCAAAGGTATGGACGAGCACGATTGGCGCTTTGTGGAAGCCGAGGGAACCACAAACATCCCCAAGGACGTTGTAACCGGCTGCATACCACCTACCCACACCTATAAAGATTATCTGAATGCCTGGACGCACTTTTGCACCAGTCAGGCTGTAACTGACGCAGATCGCCGCATTGTGCGCGAGTCCGTGCGTCCCTATTCAGTGGTGAACCCATGCAAAGCTCTGAAATAAGAAACCAGACAGAGCTAGGCCGTAAGGCTGAGCTCTTCGACGCTTTATTAATCATGCTCCAGGAGGCCGGTTCGAGGGGTAATTCCAGCGAAGCGGCCTATGTCATTTCTGGAGTCCTCGAAAACCTCTCCAGAGACTACCCCGAAGTCAAAGGTCTGGCTCAAAGCTGGACTGAGCTGGCGAATCTGGAATCAAAGATGAGAGGAGCTGCTTAATGGACCTTTATATCTGCGAGAAGCCTTCTCAGGCAAAAGATTTGGCTGGCGTAATGAAGGCCTCCCAACGAGGTGATGGATTTCTCCATGATGGAGGAAACCGCGTTATTACGTGGGCGTTCGGCCACCTGCTGGAATTGTATATGCCAGACGATTATGACGAACGCTACAAGTCATGGTCACTGGAGACCCTCCCTATTGCACCAGAGTCATGGCGGTACAACGTTCGCAAGAGTGCGTTCAAACAGTACAAAATTGTTGAGGGACTGGTCAAAAAGGCGAGCACCATCTACATCTCAACGGACTACGACCGAGAAGGTGAGGCTATCGCCCGTTCGCTTCTGGATCGATTCCGCTACTCTGGCCCTATTCGCCGAGTTTGTTTGACGGCTCTCGATGAGTCAAGCATCAAGAAAGCGCTGAACAACGTAAAGGATGGCAAGGATACGGTCTCACTCTACTACGCCGCATTGGCACGGCAACGCGCTGACTGGTTGGTAGGCATGAACGTGAGCCGCCTCTACACAGTGCTGGCCCGAGATGTCGGCTTCAACCACACTCTTCACGTTGGCAGGGTTATCACCCCAACCGTCGCTCTTGTTTGTCAACGGGACCGAGAGATCGCCGGTTTCACCCCCTCACCATACTGGACTCTGGGTGTGAACGTGTCCGTACAGAATGGACAGTTTGCCGCCCAATGGATACCACCAGAAGAGTGCAGTGACGAGCAAGGCCGGTGCGTCAATAAGGCCTATGCCGAGCAGGTAGCCTCCCAGGTCAATGGTGCCAATGCTGTTATCAGCAAAGCAGAAACCAAACCAGGTAAAGAGTCAGCCCCCCTCCCCTTCGATCTAACGTCGCTGCAACAATACGCGAGCAAACGATGGGGATACACAGCTCAGCAGGTACTGGATGCAGCTCAAGCTCTGTACGAGACGCACAAAGCGACCACCTACCCTCGTACTGACAGTCGTTATCTACCCGAGAGCCAAAAGGAAGACATTCCGGACATTCTCCAGGCGCTCATTTTGTCCGATCAGAACGTCTCTGGGCTGGTGGCTGGCGCAGATCCTCATCGCAAGGCCAGGGTATTCAATGACGCCAAAGTGACCGCGCACCACGCGATCATTCCAACACCGGCCAGAACAGACATCAGTGCCATGTCTGAGATCGAGTTCAATCTTTACGACGCCATCCGTCGTTTCTACATCGCGCAGTTCTACAGCGAGTTCGAGTTCACCAAAACCTCCATCGAGGTGCAGTGTGGGCGTCACCTCTTTGCGTCCGCTGGTAAGACACCTACCAAACAAGGCTGGAAGGTTTTGTTTGCTTCTGATAGTGAAAGCAGTCCCAAGGACGAGGGGGAAGACACCGACGCGCCGGTTGAACAAGAGAAGCTCCCCAGGGTTAGCCAGGGCGAACCTGCCTTGCTGAATGGGGCCGAGCTGGCAAACAAAATGACGCGGCCAGCACCGCACTTCACCGAAGCCACATTGCTTGCCGCGATGGAGAACATTGCCCGGTTCGTGACTGAGGAGAAGTTCAAACAAATCCTCAAAGACACAGCCGGTTTAGGCACTCCAGCAACACGCGCAAGCATCATCCAGGGCGCTGTTGATAAAGGCTACTTCAAGCGTCAGAAAAAGGTACTGCTTGCAACTGATAAGGCTCATGCGCTTATAGCAGTGCTTCCACCAGCCATCAAATCACCCGGCATGACTGCGGCTTGGGAGCAGGAGCTTGAGAAAGTTGCCTCCGGCTCCGGGAACATGTCTGTCTTCATGAAGCAGATTTCCACCTGGATCTGCCAAATGGTTGAGCAGCTCAAAGTGGCCGCACCGGTTCTGACCAAAGAAGGTGGCGCGATGGCTAAAGCCTTCGAGGGCGCGAAGCCTCCTTCACACGAATGCTTCAACTGCGGTGGAGAGATGCACCGGATCAAAGGGAAGAACGGTTTTTTCTGGGGCTGCCAGAACGAGGCTTGCAAGAAGACGTTCCCAGACAACCGAGGGAAACCCGAGAAACGTATCGCGGCGGAGGATTGTCCAGACTGCCCAGATTGCGGTAGCCCGATGCGTCTCAGGAAAGGAAAAGCCCCTGGCAAGAAACGAGCCTCTAAGTTCTGGGGCTGCACAGCGTATCCCGATTGCAAAGGCACTATGCCCTTCAAAAAGTCGGACTTTATGGATTGATAGAGGAATTAAGTATGTTTGGAAAAATCATTTTAACTGCGATGCTCACAACCAGCTCTGCCACTGCCGAAGATGCCGGGAAGAACATCGCCTCAGGCTTGGCAACTGCATCTACCCGCCAAATAGGTCAGGCCATCATGCCAACTCTAGCTATCGGCTCGGCCATTGCAAAAAGCGCAGGAAAAGGCATGGTGTTAGGTTTCGCTGAGACATCTGCCAGCTATATTTCCCACGATGACCTGAGCGCCACTCGAAGCTATCAAAACCCTGAGGCTGTTGATATGGCAAAAGGCCTGGGGACCTTGAAAGACGTCCCTGATTTCCTCTACGTCATTACAGACGTAAATGCCAACATGGCTGACAAATGCAAGCGCGTCTGGGAGCCTCAATCACTGGCTTTAAGCCAATTGATTGTTGAGCTGGTGGCACTGCGTAAGACGAACCACAAAGGTAGCTACGAACAAGCGCTATCCCACCTCGATTGTTCAATATTCACAAACTAAAACAATTAAGGGGCCGTCGGCCCCTTATCTTTAATTACCCAAGTTCTTTTGATACCTGAGCTACAATAGTTTTAAATCAGAATACCAAAATCAATTCACATGGATGGCGAATACTTCAACCGGATAATCTCCAAAGTGCGGGTGCGTTATGACGTTCCTTGAGAAGCCACGCCAAGGACGAATCTCTATCCTGGACATATCTCCAGCCTTTGGGTAGCCACACTTAACATGGACTTCATCATACTCGCGCCCCTCTAGTCTTTTTATCCAGTAGTCTGTGACGAGGCGATATTCATCTGGTTTTTCTCCAGATTTGATCTGATCGAAGTAAATCTTTTTTACGGGCAGATGAAGTATTCTCTTTTTCATAATCACCACCTGATAGCTCATCAGACTATCTAACTATTAGACAAAACATCCCTTTTTCAATTTCTGTCTCTCTCGCCTCATGGGCCAATACAATATCCGCGATAACACGAATATTCCCTTCATAGTTGCGAATGGCCGCATCCCGCATCGTGTCTAAAGTGTCCTGACACTTCGCTCGCCTGAATTTAACGAGCCAACTTTGCCGATCTATCTTGTCCACACCAAATCCCATTCAGCGAACCATGTATCCAGCTTCTTTTGCCGCAGCATCAAGCTCGGAGGAAAAGTTAACGTCGGACTTTTCTGCCGCGTTATAGAGGGCTCCACACTTGGGCCATGAGCGCCCTACCAGTTTCATCGCCAACGCATCCGCCAGCATTTCTCGGATCTGTGTTTCAGCCTCACCAAAATCGGCTAGAGTTTCGTCTATGCCCGACTCTTCCATCAGCTCGATGAGCTGAGGTTGTTTGAGCCAGACGCCTGTTTGCATTTCCAACTGGTCTCTTGCATCTGCCACCAATTGGCGTTCAAGGGTGACGCCATTTACGGTCTTAACAAATTGCTTTGGCTGACGCTTTACCTTTTTTGGTCTGGACACATCAGAGATAACCGTCACCGGCTTCCCACGCAGTTCACGCGGCAACGGTCCACTTAGCCCCAGAACTAAGCGACGAGCGTACTCATGCTCGTATGGTTTCAACCCTCGACCTTCACGGTACATCTCAGTATCCACCAGCAGATCACCGCGCAGCCTCGCGTTTTTCCGCACTTGTTCGGACAAGACCGATTTGCCCTTCCCGCTGGCTCCCATTACGAGCGAGTGAGATTCTACTTTGTTATCAAAAAACATAATTCCGCCCCCAAAGAGGTGTTGCTATAAAACATGGTTTGAACATCTGGCGCTGTTATTGCGCCCACCGATACTCTGGGCAACGCACTCTGTTGTGGCCGCTTTTCCCTTTGCTATTGGTGATGTCATCTTCATTCTTCGCAGCCCCCAGCTTACTCAGTATTTCAGCTTTTGTGGCGCGATGACCGCGTATTAAAAGAGCATTCAGCAGGTATCCAGTGAACACCTCTGTACTCGGCATACGGTCAAGCAACTCAACATACTGCTCATCCGTCAAATCATGGATCTCACAATATTTTTCCACCGCCTTTTCGTAGGCTTCTGCGTAGCCATGAGTGGAAATCCTGAAAACAATATCCCCATTGCCGTAGCCTGGCTTTGTGACGAGAAAACAAGGTGCGAAGTAGGTTCTCTTCACCCCCATCCGGCTCCGGTTCTCGATACTGATATAAGCCCTCAGCCCCTCAGCAATGATATTTGGCCCGGAGTTGCGTCGCCGCTTACAAGTCTTATTCTGACGCTTCACCTCTTCTGCCTCAGCTTCCCACTTTCGGTCCAAGCTGTAGGCCAGCCGGTGAGCTGTTGCGTAGGAATACTCTCTCAAGGAGAAGTATTCCTGCCGGTAATCATCCGCCACCCCAACTGTTCGTGCGACACGGAACCCGACGAAACCGGCGTCATGGGTTCCCTCGCCGTAGTAAATGACTGCCATTATTTACCTTCCTTACTTCTGATACCGTGCTGCACCACGGTATGGCGACCGCAATTCACATTCAGGTGATCCCGAACTGCGGCCATGACCGCTGAATGCAATCTGTAATCCACACTCTGCCCAAGTGTTTCTGTCGCTTGTTCTTTTGCCATCCACGAAATATCAAAGCTATCAGGTATCGACATCAACTCCTGAACCAGATCGACCGATGGCTTGTAAATGCGGCCACCGTCTTGGATGTACACTGCATCCTTTACCCCACGATCCTGAGACTTGAGGATGGTCGGGCAACTGGTGCTTTCTCTCGTCAAGAACGCAGGCATCCTGCGAGAAGTTGACTCTCTGGCCTGAATTGACTTCAACGCTGTGACGTCTGCACAATCCCCGAGGTGCTTCTCGATCACCGGCCACAATCGTCCACCAGCTCTCTGCTCAGGTTTCGGTGGAACGAACCCAGGGAAGACCGACGCCACCATGTAATAGCGTTCTCGCCCCTGGTACGCGCCGAAATCCAGACCGTTCAAGACCATCTCAGTGAGGAAGTACCCCATCCGCCGCAGTGTCGTTCCCATCATCGCCCCGGCTCCGGATGCTTTGAAGTTCGGGACGTTTTCCACCAGCACGACGGCAGGGTTCACGACCTCGATCTGTTTTAGTGCCGGGTAAACCATGTCGAGCATGGTGGAGAGATCTTCAAGAGAACGCTCTTTGTCCCTTGGACTTTTGGCGTTTGAGTGGTCATCACACCCCAACGAGTAATGGGCCAAACCAATTGGTGGGCACTCCGCCAGCAAGGCTCCAAGGCGATCCAGCTCCAGGTGATGAATGTCTTCATTCAGCAGGATACGCGGGGAGCTGTTCACCAGCGTATTGAGCGCATGTACTTCACTCAGGTTCCGCCCGGATGCTCTGTCTCTGGCTTCAACTGGACGATGTTCCAAAACAATCTCAGCCTTCCAGCCAAGCGATTCCATAACATGAATGTCTACCCCGCCAGTCAATGCCACAAAGGCACGGAAAGGGCTGGTTTTTCTGAACCGATCAGCAATGGCAAAGGCTCTGTTTGCGACGGGAGTGAAGACTACTCGACCTTTTCGCATTTCGACGTGGAAACGCTCTGTATAGCGAGGGAAGCACTTATCTATGAGCCCTTGTCCAGAAAACTCAATAACGGTTTCCAGCGGGTTGTTGGAGCGACTCTTTGGTTGATACCGGCGCTGATAAACCTGGTGTGTCTGTAGTTCATCGGTCGCTGGGATCACCGAAAAACCGCCCATCCCCTCCCCTGGCTCAACGGCGATGCCCATACCTGGCTTGAACCCCATAACATCCAAAAAGTTGGACGAAACCCTAACCTTGCGTTTATCGCCTACTCGATTGAACGCAAGTTGTTTGGTTACTACGGAGGGGGAGACGATCGGTAACATTGGTCAACCTCTTTTCTTCTTGTTTTGCTCGCGCTTCACCATTGCTCCAGCAGCTTTCAGAAGTCTCTGGTTCTCCGCCAGCTCCTCTTGGAGTTCCTGAGTATCCTCTTCTGTCTGAGCCTTTTTCAGCTCGGCCTCGCAATATTGGACCTCTTCCTGCAAGCTGACTTTCGCAAACTTGAGAGCGGCCAGTCGCGTCGTATAAACGCCAAAAGGCAATTCGCCACCTTCCCGGAACTGCTTCAAGCACCAGCTCGGTATAGATGGCAACCAACCAAAGTCCCCATTCTTCCGTGACCTTTTCCCCCACGTAATCCCATCTAACTTTTGGGCAAGATTGACATAGCGTTGATCGCTGGTTGAGTTGCGTCGTTTCTGAATAGAGCGAACTATCCACTCTGTAACCTCGACCTTTGCTTTATCATCATCAGAGATGTAATAAAGGGCTGCGTACAACACAGCGCCTTTACGAATGACTGATGGTGGGTATGCCTGGGCTTTCATCTATCCCCCTATCGCTTTTTCTGTCCGACAAGACGGAGATGATCGGCGGCCAAGTCATACTGCTCGTTTTTGTCGCGGCGGCGGAATCTGTCAAAAAACTTCCCTCGTGGCAGGGTTTCTTCCATAGCGATCAGGCGGTTCAGCCACACTTCTTGAGGTAGCATCCCTGCTGGAGTCGGCCCGAGCTTACGTCCTTCCTTGACGTGCTCCATTGTTTGCGTGGCAGTAAAAATCGCACCACCAAACTTTCTCCACTTGAATTGCAGGGGCATATCTGGAGACTCATCCAGCATCAATTTCTTATTGGTTTGTTCTGTCACGACAATTACTCCACCATCCATTCTTCACTAAGCAGGAACGCCCAGCGCTCTTCTGCTTTTTCTGGGTTGTCTTTGGCCTGTTTGATCATGATCTCGGCGGCGTTAAAGCCTACCTCTCCACTGAACCGGCCCCATGAATGGCTATGCCACTCGCGCATCACACTTCGGCCAAGCGATGCAAGTTCTGGACTTACACCCTCATGGAGGGCATAGAGCTCCCAAGCATCCCACCCGTATCGTAATAGGTTGTGCCCTGGGGCGTTAAAGGCCTGAGCAGCCTTGAACCGCTCTCCAGGCTCCTTCCCTCTAACATCCACACCCTGGAGCACCAACCCCATTACCACTTCAATGACAGGCTCGCGTTGCTTCTTTGCCAGCTCGATGGCAGCCACCAGCATTGCTTTGGCGTCAACAAATTTCCCATGCCCTTGGCACATACCGCAGGTTTCTTTGGAAGGGGAAAAGTCATAAACACCGGAACCAGCACAAAGGCGGCATGTCAGGTCAATCATGGGCTCTTCTCTCCTCATACTCTTCGATGCGCTCTTTCAGACGCTGAACCACTGGTGCGAGCTCAGGGATAGCTTCCGCTTCCTCAAGCGTGTATCGCTTGTCTTCCTGGTAATCGACTATTTGAGGAGGCCTTGGCTGTTTAGGGAACTCAGCAAAGTCATTCAGCGACATCGAGGTAGGAAGTCCTCCTTCAATCTCACCTTTTTCGTTGAGTGACTGAGTGACGATAAGCTGTGTTCCGCCCACCTCGGTATCAAAGCGGTCATCAAAGCGCTCACCGATAGTCCAGCCGCCACGGCCAAGAACACAGGTCGTACTCATACGTAGGCGATTGAATGCTTTAGCGTCATCCCAGTTCAAAGGATTTTCATCCATGAGGAAAAAAGGCGCTTCGTCCCGAACGAACACCTTGGACTTGGCGTTATCGAAGATCGGCCCAAACACCCCCTGCTGGAGGTATGGTTCGACTTTCTCTGCAAGATCCTGGTGCCCTTGAGAACGCAGCGCCTCATAGAGCTGGGTGATTGTTTGTTTGCCGGTGTCCGGAAGGCAGGACAATACTGTCTGCTTTTCCTCGTCACTCAGGCTTACCATTCTGGACAAAAAGCTGACTACCAGCTCGTTGTGCCCATCGACCGTTTCAATGTTGAGCTTGTTCTCGTCCATCTTCTTCCTCAGTAATCGGTTCGATAAATTCAATGGAGTCCATGCTTACATGACTGATAATGGCTTTCAGGCCGCAGCAGTCGCATGGTTCAAAGGTCAGTTCTGATCCCTTGGGAGACTGATGCGTGACCGTTGCCACAGCCCCTAGAGGGATCAACCCCCAGCCGTTTTTTAGTACCCGAGTAGTTCTGACCAGCCGACCTTTGTACTCTCGTTTCAGTTTCGGATGCGGCACTACCGCATATCGCTTACTCATTTCGGTCCCCTTGTACCAAAGGCTCGACAACCAGCTCTTGAGCTTCGTCCCAGTCGGACACCTTTGCATCACCAAACGCAAAGGCAATTCGCATAGCCACTGTCGGCCTGCCTATTTTCATCAAGTAAGCCGCAGCACCGGCACACATCGACTCTTGTCCCGAAGGTGCATAGTTACCCTCTTCATCCCATTCACCACCTGACTTTGAGTGCACGGTCTTGTGGCAATGAAACGTCGTCATGTCGTTTTCAACGATGTCGTTGATGATGCCTTCTAATCGCCCAGGGGCCAGCTCGATAGCGCCCTCCTTCCGGAATGGACAGTTGGCGCAAGGTTTCTTCAAACGGAGATGATTTGCTTGCTTTGGCATACATATCACTTTTACAGCATCATTTTATGATTCTATGATATAGCCATATTCCGTGTAGTCAATATCTCACTAACAATTACTTTCTATCGGACGCTTACGCGCCCATTTTGGGCAGATAGACAAGTTATTTGGGCGTTTGGGCGTTTGGAGTGTGCGAGGTGGACAGCGGGGAGACTTTCACATGTGAAAGTTTTGTTTCTTGGTATCGTTTTATTGTCTCTTGATATTATTTTATGATGCTGTAATAATCATAAATAAGGGCCGCATCGCTCTTCGACCTTCGTTGCAGCCCTTACAACACAATCAAGCAATTAAGGAGCTTTGTTATGCTGCAAGGCAATACTAACACGAATAAGCGCATCCCGCTCGCGGCGTTCATGAAATGGCCGCTGGCGAAACGTCAGGACTTCATCGACCGGGAAATGTCCGGTTGCCCCGACTTTATCAAGACGTCTTTGCTTCGGCATTAAGGCGATCAGGCAGGAAAGCAAAGAACCTCGCTTCGGCGGGGTTCTTCGTTTCTACCTCTTGAATGTTTCGTCAGAACAAACTGGAGCGCTTATGTCACCAGAAACACAGCAACTTACATCCAAGGCTTTATCTCTCATCGAGCAGTCCCGATACAGAATGGGCACATCTCGGTTTGTTGAGGCCTTTATTGACCAGTGGGCATACTTGCAGACTGGCCTATACCCAGCCAAGGAGGAGATCCCGGAAGAACTTCAGCCGGTCGCCTTCGAGCTCTCTCACGTCCTGTCTGCCGCCATTAAGCGCGACCCCACCAGCGATGTTTTGGGTTACGTCCTAAGCATGTCTGGCTTCCACAAGAAGGGCACCAATTACTTCCCCACTCCTCCAGAGATTGGCCGCTTGATGTCACTCATTGTTGGCTCACAGTCTTCGGCAGACTTTTATGAGCCTTGCTGTGGTTCTGGCATCAACGCCATTCACTGGATGGAAAACCTGATCGAGAACCACGGTCCCGAAGCATTGAGAGAAGCCTCAATCTACCTGGAAGACATCGATCCGTTGATGGTGAAGTGCTGCATGATCCAGCTATTCCATTATTTCGAGTCCCGCAATACCACTCCCAAAACGCTGAGTATCGTCGGCATAGACACCCTTAGCAGACGAACCAAGAACATCGCCTACTACGCCGAAAAACCTCCAGCAACCGCCGCTACCGTGGCAGCATAAAAAAACCCGCCGATTGGCGGGTTTTGCATTCAATGCGCTGCTCTATGGCACCTTACAGTTTTCCGTACCGGTTCAAGAACGAAGACCTGTCTAAGATCCCCCAGTCTGTCAGCATGTAGTAGCCGGTGGCACCTCGTTCGCCGGTAGACTCCCTGACGAACAAGATATTCATTCCGAACTCATCACGCAGGGCAGACAACTGTCTCTTGATCGTTGATTCAGGAATATTTGTTGCCTTGTGAAGGTCTTGGAGACTTGGCTTCTCCGTTTTAGACAGGGCATTCACCAAAGCAAATTTTCTTTTCATGTCCTGTGAGATCTTCATATTCACCTGTTCTTGACAGGCCCAACCTCTTTGGCTGGGCCTCCTTTATTAGCCTTCGACACTCAGGAGTTCAATGTCTGACACAGGCACATGAACATGCTTTTCCTTGCCTTCGCCATCGAGCGTTTTAACCCAGACAGTAGACGGAACCAGAGCAACACGGTCGGTCATGATGACTCCACGTTTGGTCTCGCCATCCAGGTTAACGTTGACAGCAAAAATCAAACTGTCAGCCCGGACGTTCTTCCATTCCTTGTCCTTCGGCAGAGGAGGAAGAGCATCACCGCCTTCTTCATCTTTGTCCTTGCCGCTGTTATCTGGCTGCTTGACAGGATCTTTGTGCTCACCCTCTTCATCACGCAAAGGGTCTTCGTCATCATCGTCCTGACCATTGGAATTTTTACCCCCTTCCAGTTCCTCCTGGGCAAGGTTCAGGTCGTCATTCCCGGTTTGTTCCGACGTACCATCCCCACCCGAGTTGAGGGATTGCTCGTCGGTGTTGCCAGCGCCAAGCTCATCATTCTGGTGGGAGCCAGTCAGTGGGCCTTTTTCCATTTCGTCTTTGATACGTTTGGCATCATTCAGCAGCTCACGGCTTTGTTTACGAGTAATCCCGTCAGACATAGCCACCGCGCAGACGGCGCGACATCTTTCTTCATTCAGATCGAACAAGAGACGAAGGTTATTCAAGGTCTCTGTATCAGAACATACTTCATTATCGTATAACTCACGCACACAGTCAGGTAGCTTGAGCAACGACAGATGCGTAGATACGAAAGTGATATTCTTACCGAGCCGATCAGCAATATCCTTTTGCTTCCAACCTTCTTCAATAAACAGGTTTAACGCCTCGGCAATCTCTACCGGAGTCAAGTCATCCCGCTGGATGTTTTCGATCAGCTCACCAGCAGTCTCGTCCAAATTGTTCTGGACCTTATCATTCACCACCAGGTCAATGGTCTCGATACCAGCGTGTTTACACGCTCTCCAACGCCGCTCCCCTTTTTGGATGACGAACTTGCCTTCTTCATTCTTCGGGAACACGATGATCGGAGATTGCTGCCCTTCGGTCAGCAAGGTTGCCGCCAGCTCTTCAATGTTACGGAAGCGCTTACGAACCTGGACCTTGGATACAACGTCGTCAACAGGTACGGTAAGAACCTCTTTGCCTTTCTTGCCTTTGGCGGCTTTAGCAAGTTCGGACAGGCCTTTTAAATTGTTCAATGCCATCGCTTAGCCCACCTTCTCTAATAGTTCTTCCAACACCGCCTCAACCTCTTTGGCCGCGACATGTCCATAGCGAAGCTCCCAGACAGGGATGCCATCAGTCGTCGCCGTATCGAGCGGAGGCCGGTGCATAATTTTGTTCTCAAACAGCAGATCCGGAACTGTGTTCTCCAGCGACTTGAGGGCTTTGTCGTGATTGACAGAGCGGTCCATGTCGTTGATCACGATGCCCAGGATCTCCAAATTTTGGTTGTATGCCTCGCGCACACCAATAATCGTGTTCAGGAGACCTTCTACGCCGTCCACAGCGAAGCCAGAGAGCTTTACCGGACATGCCACATGGGTAGACATCACCAACGCTGCCACCAGCTTTCTGCCGAGGCTAGGCGGACAATCAATCAGCACGTAGTCGTAGTTCTCAAACAGCTCAGCCAAATGGCGAGCCGGATTCATGGCTTGGTCAAGAGGCACAGCCTCCATCTCAAACAGATCCGGGTCATTCTTCGGCGTATGAATGAGGTCTGCACCGCAAGGGCAGTGCATGACCTCAATGCCGTCCAGCTCGTAAGCGAACAGCTCTGCGGTTTTGGTTCCAGTGAGGATGGGCTCGTAGTCACCATCCTCAAGCTCTCGTCTGGGGGCCAGTCGAGAGGACGTGTTCCCCTGACCATCCATATCCAAGACCAGCACTTTCTTTTTCTTCTGTAACGCCAGATAAAAGGCCTGCTGGATACAGAGGGTACTCTTACCCACTCCGCCTTTCTGGTTGGCGAAGCTGATTACTTTTGCCATACCCACCTCTATTTTGGTTTCTCGCAGGTGATCAAGACCACCCCCAAACTTTCACATGT